>NZ_JBJDNH010000024.1:0-95454 GCF_044900465.1 Klebsiella sp. NPDC088457
CGGTTGGTGGTTTGTTTCTTTTTGGCGATTGATCAGATCGCACAATCCGGGCTGAGTTCCCTCAAAGTGATCTACTATTTGGCGCAGCTATTTAGATCCTTTTTAAATCAAGTTAAAAGTAACATATTAAACAATAAGCATAGGTGAGCATCATTTGTATTAACTTAGACCTGATTTGACAGGTACTGATTATTTATACAGGTTTCTGTCAGATTACATCTGGTTTAAATCCTTCTCTGACCAGATGCGTTTTCCATCAAGTAATGTTTCCATTGGTGTCCGTCCACAGCACATTTTCCCCTGATGAGTTCGCTCATTATTATAGTGAGCCAGCCATTCATCAAGATCCGACTATAATGTTTCGATATCACCGTACAGCTTTTTGCGGAACGTTACCTGATAAAATTTTTTCAGTATTGTTTTGTGGAACCGCTCGCAGATGCCATTAGTCTACGGCGACAGCAAGTTTTATTAGTCGAAAGTAATGAGAGAAACGTTGAAAATGCCCTGGAGAACGTCTTGATAGTTATTTTTAAGTCTACTGAAAAGGCTGACTCCTGGCTGGGTAATAGCCTTATGGCCCAGGATGTTTTGCAACAATTTTCCCAGTCGTATTATCCAGTCGGTACTGCGAAATAGTTCCGTCCACAATGTGTTGGATCACCGCCTGAACTGTAGTCAATGGGACATTAAACCACTCTCTGGGAGCATAGACCTGACCGTTGTGGCTTTTGAGCGTAATATTGAGCCGACGGGCAGCAAGGAAACCATGTACCAATGCCTCTAATTTTTGGGCATTGAGGTTAAAGCACTGGCTGGTAGCCACAATCCTGACTGGTGCTTCGAGGAAAGTGCGGTCTTTCTGGGCATGTTCAATGCGTTGTTCCACGGTTGTTTCGGTAAAGCCAATCTTGTAAAGGCTTTGTTTATAAGGAATAAGCGCTGGGTCTGTACTCGTGGTGGCGAGCACATAAACCAAGCCGGTCGGCACCGCAGTATCTGATGGTTGCAACGTCTCGCCATTGAGTTGCACCTTGCGCCCTTCTTTATCTCTCACCAAGCCGTGAGTTAAGGATTGATAGAGCATGTTCATTTCGGTGCCATTCTCAAATATCAGCCGCAATCGGGCGTTGTAGGTCCGATATTCTTCCAAACGTTCACCAGCACTATGCACATACCCGAGTAACCCATTAAGAATAAAAAAATCGCCTTCAATAATTTTCAATTTATGGGTAAAACGCTCAAGACCAAAAGCCCCATCTTTTAAGCCTTTATGCAGTCGACGAAACAGTGGTTCGAAACGCGGGAAGTCGTGACAAGGCTGGCGCTGGGCAATTTCATCTGGCTGCTCTTTTTTGTCAGCGGAAATATACTGTAAGCTGAAGATGTCAGGTTCCGCAAAATCTAATAAACCGTCCTCGTCGTCGGCAAAAATATCCTCTAAAGAAGTCACCAGTTCTGATTTGTTGACGTAGGGTATTGGCTCTGGTTCAGCGACTAGCGGTGTTCTATCATTTTCAAGATGATTTGAAGCCAGAAGCCCCCGGCAATCCAGCGTTTGCAACGAAGCGCATATATCGGGGTTTTCTTTAATGATGCGCAATCGTCTTGCCAGGCGTTTCTCATCAAGAGAAGCGGTGCTGTTTTCTGTTGGCAGACGACCATGCCGATCGTAAAACGCGGCAATTTCGGCAAACTGATTGCCAGCCAAATCGACAGGACTCGCTTTGTTATTCAGGGGGTGAACATCCAATAAACAGAGATCATCTTCTTCACTGAGGATCTCATCTAATGTTGATTTGGCCGCTAATCGTGTTGTCGATAACCGGATCATTTTACTGCTCCTGATTAGCCAACTTCTGTTGCTTCATTTTGCGGATAAAGGCCAGCGCTTCGGCATAACGCTTCTCAATCGGATCACTGGCATTTAGCGATGGCTCTCTCTGTTGTTCTCGGGTGAACTGCTTGATCTTAGGCCAAAGGATAATTGCCTCTTCTTCGGAGACCTGCGATCGGCTGGCACTTACTGCTTCCTGAATGGTTTTCAGCATAGGCGCAGTTACCGATTTAGAGAGAATTTCATAAGCACCATGGAACGGATTTACCACATCTATCAGATCTATATCCAGATTATCAATACAGATGAACTTTTCACCCATTTTCAGGAACTGTTTACCTGTGATACTGTTAACTGATTCTTCTTCAGCACCATTTGCCATATCCACATTGGCATCCTGCGGCAGGTTTTCCCAATCAACCACACCTCCGTTCTGAGTGATCAACATACTTTGCAATACCCCCAGACGTACCTGTTCCTGTTCTTCTTCGGTCAAATCTGGGTAAAGCGTTTGAATCACTGCTGGCAAAGCTACTTGAGTAACGGTTTCGGGAGGCGTGGTTTCACTGATTGCCTCTTTGACCAACTGCTCGTTAGCCATCAGGGCCGCCATAATTTCATTCTTGTCACTGTTCAGAATATCCAACACTTTCGGGGATACTGGTGAGGTTGCGGAATCATCTACGAGCAAAGTATTGGGAGGCAGTGGCTGACCGTCCCATTGAGAACGAGGCTTAAACTGGATGTTGGGAGCCAGGATCTGCTCCATCAATAACGACGTGGTGATCGCCTTAAGCATATTATTGACCGATGCCTTCACATCATCATCCTGTGCATCGGGTTGAGCGATGAGATTGGTAAACTGAGCATGCGTTTTTCCCGTACAATCTCGGGTCGCCCGGCCGATAATCTGCACAATTTCTGTCAGAGAACTGCGATAGCCAATAGTCAGCACATGTTCACAGTAAGGCCAGTCAAACCCTTCTTTCGCCATGCCTAAGGCGATGATGATGTCCATGTCATCAGCCGCTTTGATATTACGTAAATACGCCTGGATTTTGGGGCGTTCGTTAGGATTATCATCAACCAGATTGGCTAATTTGATCTCACGGTCATTTTTTCCCGCAATATGGTAAACCCCAGTCAGAGGATCGCGTTTTATCACGTTGCCAATCACATCGATGATAGAATCAACCTCTCCGTATTTATCTTTGGTTGATTCACCGGAATTGACATTCGGAATATGAATAATCGTTTTTTTGCTGATATCGAGTACCGAGGGCAATGCATCAATATAACGCCCCTGATAAAAATGATAACCAATCCCCAGAGATTTAAGATATTGATAGCCGTTTAGCTGCTCGTAATAGGTGTATGTAACCTTAGTAAACAGTGCCTCATCCTCAGGCAATAGGATCGGCACGGTGTCGCCTCGGAAGTATGAGCCGGTCATAGCAATGATATGCGCACTCGATTTTTTTATGAGCTCGTCAATAAGATTACCAAGCCGGTTATCACCATCGGCAGACACATGGTGAAACTCATCAATAGCCACCAGGCAATTATTGAAATCTGTTACCAGTAATTTATCAAACGCAAAACGCAAGGTTGCATGAGTACATATCAGAATACGTTCTTTGCCGGATATAAAGCGTTGGAAAGCCTGAACCTTACCCGCTTCCCCGCCATCCACACACAGATTGTTCTCGGATTTAACACGCCAGTCAGCAAAAAAGCCTTTTTCGGTTAAACAGGTGTCCTGAAAAGAGCCGCCGATAGACTTTTCCGGGACGGCGACAATCACTTTTCGCACGCTCTGATTTTCCAGCTTATCCAGCCCCAGAAACATTAACGCACGAGATTTCCCCGAAGCCGGAGGAGCCTTGATCAATAGATACCGGCTGTTGCGTTCAGCAAAAGCACGGGTCTGCATTTCACGCATACCCATCGAATTAAGGCTGCTACTCTGGCCTGTTTGACCATATTCAACATGCAATAGGTTATTCATTATGGTTTCCTGCGTTGGCTGGTGTTCTGCTCTTTCTTGGTTTAGCCTGAGTTGCTTTCAGTTTCTGTGTCAGTGCTTCATAGCGAGCCAACAGGCAGCTTAAGCGGTCTGCTGCATCTTTGAATGGGCGCTCACGGTAAAGTCGATCCACCGCTGTATCGAGGGACTGATGGGCGGTTAACAGCTTTTGCGGCATCTTGTCGGGATCATAGAGTTCAGCCAGCGTATGGCCGGGAAACTCTTCACGGATTAAAATCACGTCTTCGGCGAATAGCTCGATTTGCGTACGTTGTGTGTCTGTAACTTCAGGCCAAGGAAAAGGGTTGTAAACTACCGAAGCAGAATAGCGATAGTCACTTTTCAACCTACCTGCTACCAGCCTCATCCAGTCGTTATGCATTAACGAAGAAAGTATTCCGAATTCGTATAGTGTACCGTTGGGGATAATATAATTTGCATTTGTTGAGATTATATCCGCATCCAAAAAACCTATTGGTATATATGTCCGACGCTCCGATGAAGCGCTGGGGACAAGAATATAACTGCCTGATTTAGGTTGACTAACTTGCATAAAAACATGAGGTTTTTGCGCCATTTTTATCGCTGCCGGATGACCAGCCTTTAACCGCAAATTCCGTATAACCTCAGTTCTTTTTTTTACCTCTGGCATTGCTTTCAAATCAGCGTCTGTAGCGTCAACTAACCACAAACACCACCTTTCCTTGCTGTTCAAAAACTCAGCCGCACCCAACACTTTCTTAATCCACCGTTTAACTAGCGGCTCATCCTTTAACAATTCATCTCGTTCATCTCGTGTAAGTAAAAGATTTCCACCATCAGTCGGTTTATTGCCAAAAAGTAACGGCGGAACACCTCTCACCAAAGGTTTGCTTGGTGTACCAATGGCAACATTACTTCCTTCTAGTAAGTAGGGACTAATATTACTTACATATCGGCTATGTAAGTCACCATCGATGCCTTGAAATAGCCTACGCGGTTTAGCACATGCAGATAATCCTACAATGATCACATGAACCGCAGCCTTGTCTCGAGCATTATTTGACCAAGCAAAGGTTGAATAAGCCAAATGAATATTAAGATTTAAAGCAAAAATTGATGGCCACAATGTAGAGACTTGCTCTCCTTGACAGATAGAATTAGTTGCAACAAATGCCAATTCAGCACGGGAATGTTGAATATATTGAGCTCCTTTCCAGAACCAACAAGCGACATAATCAAGATAACCTAACGCTTTAAAACCGCTAAAAACGACCTGCATATCTGATTTCTGTTCTTCTGTGCGACCAAGAGTACCCAAAAACGGCGGATTACCGATTACATAGACTTCGTCTTCAGCTTGCTTAGGACAGAGCTGATGCCAATCAAGACGCAAGCTGTTGCCACTATGAATATTGCCGCTTTCACGGAGCGGCAATGCCGGTGGCGCAAAACCAAACGCTTTTTCCCACTGACTATTCACCTGGTGTTCCGCCAGCCAGAGGGATAACCGAGCAATCTGGCAGGCGAAGTCATCAATTTCAATGCCGTAAAACTGTGACAGGTGAAGACCGCTCATTGAAAATGTTTGAGGTTCCAGCTCACGCAAGGCCTCAATCACTTCTATTTCCAGTTTGCGCAACGTTTTGTAGGCCACAATCAGGAAATTACCGGACCCACAGGCGGGATCAAACACTTTGATCTTGCCGAGCCGTACCAGTAGCGCCTTGAGCCCTTTGGCATTGTTACGTTGTTTATCCAATTCAATGCGTAACGGATCAAGAAACAATGGCTGAATCACCTTCATGATATTGCGATATGAGGTGTAGTGCTGCCCTAAGCGGCTGCGCTGCTCCACATCAATCACGGCCTGAAACATGCTGCCGAAAATATCCGGGTTAATCTCACTCCAGTTCATGGTGCCGCATTCGAGTAAGACTTTGCGTCCCTTTTTGCCCAGTTCGGGAACCGGTTCATCGCTGGCAAACAATCCACCATTTACATACGGAAATGCTGCCAGATGGGCGGGCAGCCTTTGCCGCTGAGGGCTGTCAGGCTTCTCATCTAGCACACCAAATAACCGATAAAGGAATGCATCCAGATCGCTGCCATCCTCTTCGGTAAAACCTTTGACAGCAGAAGTGAACTGGGAGAGGGCAAAGATACCGGTGTCTTCGGCAAAGAGGCAAAATAACAAACGGGTCAGAAAGACGTTAAGGGCGTGAATATCTTCAGACTTGCTGAGGTCATTACGGACTCGGATGAGGTCAAACAACTTCCCCATCTTCTCAGCGGCTTTCACATCAGCAGGGTTTTCACTGCTAATAATGGCTTTCTCAAGGCCCACTAACGGCAGAAAGAACCCGTAATTGCTATGTAACTCGTCCATCTCAATATCGAGCCGCTCTTTGCTCGCGGTATCCCAAGCCAGAAAGCGAGTAAAATCAGTGACCAGCACGAAGCGAATCTTGTTTTTAGCTATCGCAGGGTCATCAACGTACTGATTGAGAAGAGTTTCAAGATCTTCGCCTACCGCAGAAGACTGAAACCAGAGTTTATTCTTGATACCCACCTGACCAGGTTCTTTAGCGATGTTACGACTACTGCCCTGACGCACCTGTGTAATCGTTGATTTAGGAAAATCAAATGCGGCCATAAAACCGTAAATGAATTCGTCACGATTCATCTCTTGGGTTATCTGTTCAAGTTGCTCGAAAATCCTCGCTTGATTCACTGCCATACATAATCCTTCAGAGTACATAACTTGTTTTTTGCCATAACTATATACCGCTTGTAGGTAAACCAACAATTACGCAGATGAGCGTTATCGGGCGATCTGGCATTCTCCTTCCTTTTGAGAGGAGGAAATGGCGTGTTAATAGGCTATGTCAGGGTATCAACAAATGACCAAAACACCGATTTACAACGTGAAGCACTAGAACGGTTAGGATGTGAGCAGATATTTGAAGAGAAAATCGGTGGAGCTACAGAGAAAAAACCAAAACTCAATCGTGCGCTGAAGACATTACAGGCGGGGGATACGCTCGCGGTGTGGAAACTGGATCGATTGGGACGCAGTATGAGACAACTCGTCAAACTAATGGACACGTTACAACAACGAGGGATTCATTTTCGTAGCGTGACCGACTCCATAGATACCGCCACACCAATGGGAAGGTTTGTTTTTCACATTATGGGGGCGATGGCTGAAATGGAGCGAGAACTTATTGTCGAACGAACCCGTGCAGGTTTGGCTGCCGCCAGGGCTAAAGGACGCATCGGTGGACGCAGGCCCAAGCTGACGCCGGAGCAATGGGCACAAGCCGGACATCTTCTGGCTAACGGCGTCCCGCGACAGCAGGTGGCACTGATTTATGACGTAGCGGTAGATACCTTATATCGAAAATTCCCTGTCGGCAGAAAACGGAGTGCCAAAACGTAACGTTGAAAAGATTAAGTAATCTACTTCTGGTAAACCTGCCGTCAAAGAGACAGGCAGGTTTACCACACTGATTACCCAGCCTATCGTAATCACGTAGAGTCAGTGAGCCACCAAACAGTTGCTTTACCCTGTACATGGCCGTTTCCGCTATCGAGCGACGGTTATACTCCGTCGTCCATTTCCACCGCGCATTACTCCCGCTCATTCGCTGGTTCGCAACCGCACGGTTACGAGCTGCGTACTCACCCGGCCAGTAACCTGCCCCCTTTCGGGGAGGGATGAAAGCGCTGATTTTCTTACGGCGTAGTTCATCATGACACAGCCGGGTATCGTAAGCTCCATCCGCTGCGGCTGACCTGATTTTTCGATGGGTCTGCCTGATAAGACCCGGGAACGCTTCTGAATCAGTGACGTTGTTCAGCGACAGGTCTGTCGCAGATAATTTCATGTGTTTTGCTGTCAACGGCCAAGTGGAGCTTCCGCCAGATTCGACGGCGCTCTTTGCCGTGTTTTTTGACCTTCCATTAGCCTTCACCGAAGACCTTCATCACGGTGGAGTCAAGCACCAGATGCGCAATTTCACCCCGGGTCTGTGTTTTAAAGCTGACGTTAACCGACTTAGCCCGTTTACTGACACTACTGTAATCCGGGCAGCGCAACGGAACGCCCGTCAGGTCAAAAATGGACCTGTGCGGCCCTCAGGATCAGCCTGAATACGCGTTTAATCACCAGAACAGTAGTGATGGCGAGGTCAGAATAGCGCTGAGGTCTCCCCCGTGATGAAGGCGTTGCTGATTCATACCTGGCCCGAATAGCCTCGTCGTCCAGCAAGAAAGTCACGGAGCCCTGTTGATAAGAGCTATGTTGTATGTGTGCCAGTTGGTGCTCCTGAACTTCTGCTTTGCCACGGGACTACCTGAGTAGTGAGGAGATGCGTGATCTGATCCTTCTACTCAGCAAAAGTTCGATTTATTTAACAAAGCCGCGTATCGCCTGAAAACCCAACCCGCTACATATAGCGCTCGCCCGAAATCTGATTTATTCAACAAAGCCTGCCGTCCCTTGAAAAGCCCAGGCAGGCATGTGAATGTACGAACCGGAAAATATGATATTCAATCCTGGTAACAGTAATCGACGTTAGTACGGCATCTTTAATTATCATTAATCATAATATAATTAACAGAACTTCCCGTTTCATTTTATTAAGCCGAAAACATCCGTTAATTATCTACTGGACCAAATTGATTTAGTTATTACACCCAGAATATCCGCCCTTGTTTTACCCAAAAGTGAGATTTACAGCCGTCTTTGAGCCATACAGATGGATGTAATGTAGGAAAACCATTATTGTCCAGACGGTAGTCCCATCGGGGTTTCGCTTCATCGATTACAAGTAGCTCAATAGTACGGGCACATCCACAAGGGCATTTGAATCCGATGCACCAGTCTTCATCCCCATCTCTGGCAAGAATAATTGAACGTATGGGTACCTTTGCGGGTAATGAGTCCCCATTGATAATTTTCAGGTGCCGTGGCGGGAGCCACGGTTCCAGTTTACATAAAACATAGTAGAACAGCCTGTCGAAAATAGACATTATTTACCCCCCAGTTCCGGGATCCCCAAAAGAGGCTCTTCACATCCGACTGCAAGCCGGGGATTCAGCGCCTTCTCTATATCACTTTCATCGGTATAGTCTTCTTCGACACCAGCAAGACTGAACATAGTACGGGCAAATCTCTTATCAGGATATTCGCGAAAAGGGAAACACCTTGCGATGAATTCCGACACACAAGCCGATGCCGCTCGCATATTCAGGGTGATTACCGATGGAGCCTCTTCCTGAACCCCTGTGATGTAACCTCTCCCGACCTGATCTTCATAATCCTTCGCGCTCAGGTTTTCCCGGTATATAAGCTCAGGTGTATATACATGACGATCAGATAAAGTAGATCCACCGGGTTTTACATAATCAATCCGGCCCGTCACGTCCGTAATTTTTCGCCCATCTTCAGGATCAACATGAGTCGGAATTTTTACCCCCACATCAAGCAATGGGATTAAAAAAGCAGAAGCAATACGATCTGCAATCATTCGGGCATGGTAGGTGTCAACGCAGCAAAAGATTATATCTGCGTTTGCTGCAGCAAGAACGGCCTCCCGCGAGAAAATAGTATTGTGAATTGGCCGGGCAATATCGTCCCCCCGAATACGCTGAATAACTTCCGCGAACATGTCTACCTTTGGTCGGCAGACCATCGCATCTTCAAGGGTCGAGTTCAGGATCCGGTTCAGATTTTTCTTTTCTATATGGTCATGATCAATCAAAATAATTTCGCCAAAGCCCAGCCTTGCTACCTGCTCGGCCACAATCGACCCTGTACCGGATACACCAATGACAGCTGCGGTGAGCTTGTTAAAAGTGTCCGTCATCCCCGATGTAAAAGCCATTGCAGGCGGCCGTGGCTCAGTGATCCCGTCCCACCAGTAGTGAATATTATCACCCGCGACGGTTACCAGTTCCACATTATCAGAGTGCTTCCCCTCCCGGTAGCAACGTGCACGCATATTCCCGTCAGGAATCATAATTGCCGAACCATGAATGGTGTTAACGCCCTGAAAAAGCGATGCCATAGTATGCACATCACTTGCATCATCCATATCAGAGAAAGCCAGGAAACCACCTGGATGCGAATGGACAAGGATAATTGACATCGATTTTTCTTCTGCGATATCAATGGCCTTCTCAAGGTAGCTACCCGGCCAGGAAATAAAATCGATCGTCCTGGATTTACACTCTTCATATGGAACAAGAATGAGCTCCTTAGCCAGGAGCTTCAGACGAGTACCATCGTAACGATTACAGACCAGAATTGCAGCAGCCTCTTTTCCGTCTCCCGGGAACAGATGTTTACGGAGTGAGGCATGAAGCTCCTGCGTCAATATCAGGCGACTCCCGGAGCTCATTGTCCGGCCTCCTTTTGCAGACAACCATCCGCCATCGCCAGTTGAGAGATGACAGAATCTGTTTCAGGATCCCATGAGCGATGGCGGGACCATCGCTGATACGCGACACTATCAATAACCGCCGTAGCTTCCGTCGCTGGGATCTTGACGCCATTGACCCGCGACAGTGGCGGGTATACGTAAAACATATCCAGCATGTTTACGGGATAACCGGAGGTAATCAACAGGGCCAGTTTAATCTTATTATGGTTATACCCTTCCGGGAGTTCATAATCGTGGATAATCAGCCAGCGAGCATTCCCGTTCAGGCAGGTTTCCCAGGAATATCCCATTCCATCAAGATATTGCTCATCTGCAGGTAGCAAACTAAACTCACGACGGGTTACCCCGGATGCTTCGCCATTGTTCACATCTTTCGGCGTGAGGCGCAGCTTCTCAATGCCAGGCGTACGCAAATCAATGACGTCATCAATATTCTTCTCAATCTTAGGTTGCCCTTCGACTTTGAGGAAAATATGCCATGCCTGACCGGGATTCAGCCCTGCACGGATAACGGCGTCACGGATTACAATAGTAGGGGTATCAAAAGTAAATTCCTTACCCTGAACATTCAGTTTCCATGATGCCTTCCTGCTGATGAAGCGCTCAATACCATCCCCATCCAGATCGATAAACTGGTCATTCTGGATTTCAAGATCAGCTTCGTCTTCACGCTCCAGTAACAGTTTTTTATTATCATCAACATTGCCGAGTTTACGAACGACATAACCGGTAATTAAACGACATGGCCACTCCATACGAGTACCATCAATAGTAAACAAATAGGTGCGGTCTGACTCGACAATGATAAAGCGGCGAACCTGAGAGCCAAGATCCACAACTTCATCGGGACGGATGTCCTCCAGAGAACCATCAGAAAGCAACATCAGCACGACAGGTAGCTGATCGGGTTTAAACCCTGATGCAGCTGAAATCTGTGCACCGGTAGGCGTGTTATCTTCCACGGTTACCTGACGGTAAGTGAGGCTTTCGTCCGCCACCTCAATGATGCGACGGCGGAGATGTTGTGATTGCAGGTCGTTCATAAGTACCTCCGGTATTTTCTACAGTGGCATGGCCACCAAATCTCATTAAATAAAGCTGTTTAACCAGGAAACAATAAAAATCATTGCCCGCGAAAGTGACTATACATCACTCACTCTGGTTAAATCAACCAGTTTAATCAGAAGTTCCGGGGCCCGTGTAGATAAACTCAATACCACCTGTGGGTGATGATACCTCTGACCGCATAATAAGGCCTTCATTTACAAGCTTTTTGAGCCTTGTACTCGCATTCTGTACAGAGATATTGAGGGCTTTAGCAACATTGGCGGTACTGGCTCCCCCCCGGCTTAACACGACATCGAGCAATGCCTTTGTCGAGCTTTTCGATTCAGGGCCAATGATACGCATTCCCTTATCAAGCATCACAATCAAAGACTGCTGCTTTGCTATTGCTGCATAGTCCCAGTTATCAATGAGATCTGCAGAACTGACATCCGTGATAAAGAAGTACTTTTCTCCACAAAGCTGTTTTGCAAGTGCAATGACACTTTCCCGTGGAAAGGAGGAATCGGTAGCAACAATACCTTCAAGAGAAATTTCAAACGACCTGCAGCCAGGGTGTGAGTCAACAACATTTTGAAGCCGCTTAAACACTTCCCGTCCCACAACATTTCCAAATGGGTGGTTATTGTTTTCAGTGAGTTCCAGCAGTTTGACTTTCATACAATCCTGCTTCTTATGGTTAATTTAAGGAGATGATATTAATCATAGCCCAGGAAAAAATCAAAGCAAACCTGAGTGCCCTTAATCAACGCCAGTCCTCTTTTACCGGTAATTTCGGTGAGTTGACCATCTTTATATGTGATCCTCAACTCGAAGTTTGGTTGCCGGACAAGAACAACGGCATCATATCTGGCGGCCAGCTCCTGTGACCGTTTCAATCCCAGACCGCGAGCGGCCTCATCAGGCGCAGAGCCAAACTGACTTAATCCCCCATTTTTTAATGCTTGCGTAACCAAAAACATATCAGAATCCTCGGTTAAAGACTCAATTTCCTTTGAAATTTCAGGATAATATGTTCTGAGGTTTCGTTTCAGAGTTTTTGCAATTCCTAAACCGCTATCAGAAATTACAGTCTGGATATGTCGTCGCTTCCCTTTATATAACTGCAATGCCGCAAACCCAGGAATAGGTGTCTCGCTATGATCCCTTACATTACCAATGAGCTCAGAAAAAATTGTAAACACCGCCATGTAATATTCCTGGCCTGCATGGAGCACAAATTGTTTAGTCAGCTTTACCGGAATAGAATCATCAAAATTATCAAGGTCAATGGACGCTATCTCAACCAGATTGTCATTATTTCCCCGGTAGCGTTTTGCTCTTGATTCCGTCGGCCTTTCTGGCTGTACAGTCACATCAGAATGCAAATGGTCGAAAAAACCTAGCCGGTCCAAAAAGTCTTTCGTGGAAGGGCATTTACTGAAATCTAGTTCGATTATCTTCCCGGAAATGGCCGCCTGGTTTGCCAGAGCAATCACCCTCGCACCAGCCGCCAATAAAATCCTGCAGTTCTCCGGAAAGCATATTCTGCACCGGTTTGCTGAAGCGCCCAACAGACATCCTGCCGCTGATAAATTAGATTCGAAAACATCTTCATCAATCCAGGAGTCTGCATCCAGAACCAGAACGTATTCATCTTCTACATACCATTTCCAGTCAACCTGTTTGAGGCCTACGGCATTATTGTACAGAAATGAATTCAGGGCAGATTTATCAGAGTACCCGAGTTTTTTGGCTATCTGCTTACCTGTCAGTCCGGGAAATTCACGAAGCAGCTCTTTGATTTTCTCTATATCGAACAGCACTCGATAAAATCCTTAAGAGGGAAGTTAGTCAATGTTTGATGGCACACTGGATAACATATCGTTATACCTGACAGGTTCTCATAACAAAGCAACGTTTGTAAATGACATGGCATGCCGCTATCTCTTGTATTAATGCAACATTAAACGAAGCCCATACCCATACGCACATTTGATGAAAAATGAAGTCTCGATCCCGATGCCTCAGACATTTCCTCGTCCCCGAAAAGCTAATTATCTAAAGTCGGAATCAGACTCTCAGCTAGATCTCCCAGCGTCACCATCAGCATCATGGGATCAATTGGCGAAGAGTCAAACCCAACCCGCACGTAGAACTCCCGGGCTTCATCAGACAGCGCATGAACCAGCATCCCGCGAATGCCGATAGTCTCCGCCACCTGAATCACCCGTAACCCGGCATCCCGCACCAGTCCCCTGCCGATTCCATGACCATGTAATGATTTATCTACTGCCAGACGACCCAGGACGACTACCGGGATCGGATCAGGCATATTACGGCGAAAGCGCCCGGGCGCAGCACTTACCATCACGGCGCTGGAGGCCAGCGAGTAATACGCCAGCACTTTTGAACCATCACAGCAAACGAACGTCCGGGACGCGCCTGTTAGCTGATTTTTCATCGCCCGCTGTTTCAGCCAGTTGTCCATAGTATCCACGCCACAGCAAAATGCGGATAGCACATGCCCGGCATGAAGAGGCTCAGGCGCAGAAATCATTTTTTCAGTTCCCACGGCGCTGGCGTTTGCATGGTTTTACGCAGCGCAGCACTCGGCGCAGGAGCCTGATCCAAACGGGCAAGGAATTCCTGATAAGCATCTGGATCAGCCATAATGATGCGCTGTTCAATCAACGCATCCTCTGCGGCGGCGCGGGCGGCCTCCAGAACAAAATCAGTACGGTTTTTCCCTCTGGCTTTCGCTGCACGGTCGATAAGATCACGCTCGGCAGGTTTGATACGTAAATTTAATGTTTCGCGTTTGAGGGAAATGTTGTTCGTCGCTGGCATGAGATTATCCTCCTGTCTTATCTTCAGGACATTAACTATACAGCAAATGTAACGCAGATGTCATTACGAATTACAAAAACAGAACTGCCCGATAATGCTCTTTCCCTGTCTGGTGTTGTGATCAGCAGGCATCCTTACCTCACTTAAAAAGCATCAATTCAGAACTGAACGGAGAATAGCCGCCATTAGCACGTCAGCTTACGATTTTCATCCAGGGAAACATTTCACCAGCCGTAGAGACGCCCGAATCACCAAAATGAATGTGAATATGGTCATGCGAAATACCATTGCACGCTGCAGAAAACGGTGTGTTGATGGTACGCAATTCTATGCGTTGCCCATATCGAACCTCCAGAGGGCCGAAATAGCCATTGGGTTCGCAATGCAGGGGAAAGTCTCCCTGTTTAGCATGACAGTGCTGACAATGATTCATCCAGTAACGACTGTCCGTCGTTTTACTGTAATCTTTGGACAAGTAATGCTTAACCTGTCCGAGTTGCGTTAATACCCCTCGTGGCATGTCATCAATATAAAACACGAAAGCGGGTTTTTCGTGTACCATCCAGTATGTCTGCAATGTCTCTGAATTTGCTGTCTCGTCGTTGACATCATCTTCATCCGCTTCAAGAGTTTCATGCCCCACTGGCAGCAATATTGACGTCAGTAACGTTTCCTCACCACATTTCCAGCACGCACCAAATGTTTGTGCAATGTACCAGTATGGTGCACGAACATTTCTGTAAGGTATCCATTTTTCAAAGGGTTCTGGATGTATACCATCAGGAATATACCAGGTTTTGTTTTCAGAATCCCAACGGCTACCTAGACGTTTAGCTTCATCTTTCTCATCAAACGGAACATTAAGGTCTATTCTTGCCATTTATCCTCCTTGTCCGGATTTTGTAATCAGTCACCTGAAATTATTTTTATCACAGATAACGGGTAAGGGTATGGAAGCGCGCACTGACCTCGCCAGCTAATTTAACGCTTCACTCTCCAGATAAACGTTATTCGTCGGCATGATATACCCTTCCAGTCTGTACTCTGGATATTAACCATACAGCAATCGTAACGCAGGTGTCATTACGATATGCAAGCATCAGACGGAATCGAACCACTAGGAAACCACCGGGCTATTTCTCACACATCCATCCCAGCGTTATGATATTCAAGAGAAAATACGGGTCAAAAGGTGGGTCTTGACAAATAGTGGAGACAAAAACTATCATTAAAAACAGTTCAATAGATAACTGAATGTTCCCGAGTCCGGGCACCACTTATTCCAGAAAAACCAGCCTACGGGCTGGTTTTTTGCTTTCTACTGTACGGGACTCTCCATCGAACTTCGTTCGATTATTCGCGGCAGGCCGCTCACCCCTGCGGGGCCAGCGGCATAAAGCAATACGTCACACCAGCGATGAGCGCCATACCCCCGGAGTACAGCCGTACTCCGTCTGGAAATGGCGGATAAAGTGGGCGCAGTCGCTAAACCCCATTCGCCTGGCAATATCCGTCACGCTTTGCTGTGAGTTTTTCAGCAGCCAGCAGGCATAGCGCAGCCTGGCGCTACGAATAAATTCCCTGGTGCTTTTACCAAACTCGGCGTGAAACAGTCGGTTGAGCTGGCGCTCGCTCAGCTGCACATTATTGGCAAGCCAGGCGGTCGTCAGCGGCCGCGTAAGGTATTGTTCAATAATCAGCACCGCCCGACGCAGACGGGAGTCGGGGATCAGGGCAATATTCGGCGGCCTGGGCGTCGCCATATCGTAGGATGCCAGAGATAAACGTTGGCAGGTGGAGGCGGCGATTTCATTTCCCGCATAGGTGCGGATCATCTCGGTCGCCAGGGTTAGCGTGGATATCCCTCCGGGACAGGTCAGGACATCTCCTTCATCAATAAAATCGAAGCCTTCTTCAGCATAGACCTGCGGGAACCGACGCCTGAACGCTTCAAGATGAAAGGGATGTATCGAGGCACGTCGTTCATTCAGCATGCCCTCCTGAGCCAGGACGAAGCTGCCGGTACCAATACCAATCAGCGGCACCAGTGCGTGATGCGCCTGAATAAGATAATCGCGATCGCCGCGCAGGCCACCGTCGATGCTGTCCAGGCTGCCTCCAATAACAGCAATGTAGTTAAATAGCTCCGGAGGAGCGTGCGCCGTATCAGGTCTGATACGGACCCCGGAACTGCTGGCAATCGGTATATCAGGATGCTCGCTTATCAGACTGAGTTTAAAGGTGATTTTCTGATTCCGCTTGAGGGCGGCCGTCGCATAACGTAGCGCTTCAATTAATCCGGATAAAGGGAGTAGAGAAAAATTGGGCCAAAGTAACAAACCAATATGCAGCTGATGCCGCATGGCGGGCGTAACTCTGCCGTAACGTTCTGATATATTGTTCATTATCTTGCCAAAATAAAATCATAATTACATTAGTGCAACATTAATGTTGCTTTTATATTTATAAAAACAGAGCGTAATACCGGATTAAGCATAAATGAGAACCGCGTAATTTGAAACGCTTTTTTATTGTTCACTCTTCAGCTATATCAAAACAACTTTTATTTTACGTTTTAATTATCCGTAAGTTACACGCTTCCGGCCGTCAGCCTGCCGGCCTCCGTAACTGGCTATTTTAGGGAAAATAAACTGCCGTAACCAGCATGTATCTGCACCAGCAGCGCGTGCAACCGCCATCGTTGTCAGATTCATATTGCCCCTTCGCAGGGCGTTTCCTGAAAATTACCAAAGCACATAGCCACTCTTCTGGAATGGTTATTTTGGTTCATAATGCCGCATTCAGCAGTGGGCAAAATGCTGTTTTAATGACGACGGGTGATACTGCGACACACATAGGTGGGCAAGCTTTCTAAAATAAAAAGATAGTTTCCGTTCTGCTGAGCGTTAATCTGCATATAAATACTTTTCTGCGGATAGACGAAAAAAAGCGGCTCATATTTTTCCAACCAGCTATCCTCCACCTGGTCATCCGGGAACTTCATATTATGCTCGGATGTCAGGTAAAACACGTTCCCTTTACTCGCCACACGAAACGATATTTTACGATTAATCCGTTTGTTTACCTTCCCCCGCACCCGACCATTCATCATGAGCATACCGCGGGTGCCATCCATTCTGTAATTTAGCCACAGCTGCAATGTTTCATCCGAATGGTGTTGGACAAAATTCACTTCACAGGAAAATGGCCGCACGTAATAACACTGCCACAGGTAATAACCCAGCAGCAGCGCGCCGATCGGTAAACAACCGCTGAGAATATAGAGCATCAGACGATAACGAGTCATGCTAACGATCCTCAATAAAATAGTCAGAAATGCAGCGATTTGGCTCCTTCATCGACCTGTCGCAACGGATAACGGACGCTCGTGGCGGCAGAGCGTAACTGGCGATATAAATCCACGGGAAATTACCGCAATCATCCTTAAAATATTCGATGTAGGATAATGCCATCGTCTGCTCGCTTTTCATCTGAATACCGCTTGCCAGATAAACCCGACATTCCCCAACCCTCTTCAGAAAACGATAGTCGTCCACAAAATGGTTTCCCTGGGCAAAGCTATGGTTGATAACACCGATGCCTGCCAGCAGCAAAAGGGCCAGCAACGCACCCGCCAGCCATAGCTGACGTAACGCCGAAGAGGAAAATGCCTTCACCGACGTGTCAGAGTTAGCGGTTTCAGGCACGGGTTGCGCTATCGGCTCAGCGGTATCGCTCTGCTGGCCTTTGGCGTTTTCCTCACTTTCTGATAACCGTGGGTACGCTTCTTTAATCGTAATCTGCGTACCGCTGGCCAGGGTTAACCCGATACGAGGAATAGTTACGACAGGATCGTTATCAAGACCGATTTTCTTGAGCCCCTTCCGGAGAATAGAGATATTTTGATAATAGGTATTAGATGACACCAGCATCCCTCGTCTCTGCCAGACGATATCCATACACTCTTGTTGCGTAACAATGGTGCCAGCCCGTTCTATTAATAACAATAAACAACGGCCGGCAGGAGAATTTAAAACCACTACCCGATCAGGATGGTTAAGATCATGCAGAGTACTGGTCGCGGGGTGAAACTCAACCTTTTCATTAATGATATAATACTTATGCATATGGTCGGCAAAAATCTCCGGTTAAAGCATGTCTGTCGCCCCCATGTGTAGTGACTGCATGGGTTAAAAGGAATAAATCAACGCCCTCACGCAGATGAATATGACTGATAAATCTGATGCTGTATATCTCAGTCGTTGGCGAAAAATCTTATTTTTTCTTTCACTTTTCTGCCGCTTAACTGAAGTCAGATAAATCATTGATGATAACACTCACAGTCGCCCGCCCCCACCCGACAGACAAAAACCTTTTTTCCTTATTTTTTCTTAACCTCCTTTCTTTCACCTGCATGCCGCCCCAGACCAGGTATTAACATCCTCCTCAGGCCGCTACTCATTATTAGTTACCCACTCTGAATCGCCACCGCTACAGGACCCTTGACATTGACAAAATCATACAAATAAAGAAATTGAACATAACGGTCACCCGTGTCTGAAACCTTCTGAACAATGAGACTTCAATTTTCCTGAAAACCAGGAACAGCAAGGTATACAGGCTGATTTCGTTAAATGTTTCGAAATGAAACCATCAGCAATAAACGAGCTAATAACTCGATAATTGTTAGTCACCGTAAGTAATCAAGTCGAAAAAATGACACTACATGACAATTCACTTACAAAACATTTATCAAAGACAAATTTTCATTAAAAAATGTCGTTATGCTTATTTGCAGATAATTAAGGGAATGTGTTAGTTAAGCCCCCAGGATGAACCTGCGCATACCCGCGATTAAAATAAATTAAGATTAATTCAGATTACCGGTTTATCTAACTGAGTATAGTGGCAGCTAAGCGCAATGATAACCAAGAGAGACTGGTGATACCTGCCATGCCTGCACAGTGGCACCGCATTATTATAAATTAAGGAATAACATGGCGAATAAACTTGAATTTAAAAGCAATTATAACATTACTTTAATGGGAGGCGATCGCTTTGCCCGCCACGGCATCACGACATTATTACAAGGTATCTCCCCGGGCATTCGAATAGAAAAGTCAGATAGCGATTATTCACGAATCGATAACCTGTTAACAACATCTACGATTGATATTCTCTTTGTTTCGGGCGCTGAAAAATATCACGCCGGCTTTGATTGCCTGAGCCACATAAAAAAAATCAAAGCGAATTATCCTGAGGTGTTCGTATGCATGTACTCCACCCCGGCGAATTCTTTGCTGTGGGTTCATGGCGAGATTGATGCCTATATCTCGCTACAGGATCCGCTTTATCACTGGCGAGCCAGCTTATTAAAAATGGTGGATAGCCGCTATCGGTCAAAAACCAGGCCCATGGCGTTGTCGTTGACCCCTGGGGAGTGGCGGGTATTGAAAAAAATCCGCAATGGCCTGGATATACGTTACATCGCCGAACTCGAGAAACTTTCCTATCGCCGTGTCAGCGCCTTAAAGAACTCAGCGATAAGAAAACTAGGTCTCAGAAATAAGACGGACCTGCTGGTTTTTTTAACCAGTTAACCCCGTTGCTTCAGAGAGCGTCCTTTAATAGCAAACTATGGAATCAAAAAAATGAAGACTCGTGTAAATAACAAAACGTTGCTGGCATTAGGCATTGCGGCTCTGCTGCCATTCGGTTCAGCGCTGGCAGCGGGCACCAGCGGTGGCACCGTCAACTTCAACGGCAGCGTCGTCACCTCGGCCTGCGCCATCAGCGCCAATAGCGCCAATATTGACGTCAACCTCGGGGAAGTGCGTACCGCGACGCTCGCCGCAGCAGGTAGCGAGGCCAGCACGGCAAAAGCATTCTCCATCGTTCTTGAGGATTGCGAAATCGCGGATACTTCCGGGTCTACTGAAGAGAACCCGATCCCTGCCACGACGGTTGCGGTAACCTTTACCGGAACGCCGGACAGCGCCGATGCCGACAGCCTCGCCGTCGGTTCTAACGGTAGCAGCGCATCCGCGCAAAACGTGGCTATTCGTCTGTATGACGAGCAGGGTAACGTCGTGAGACTGGGCGAAGCCGCAGCGCCTGTCGCCCTGCGTAATGGCTCAAACACCCTCAACTTCAGCGCGAAATACTATTCACCGCAAGGCAACGCCACCGCGGGCGATGCCAGCGCCGTCGCAACCTACACCGTTACCTATTCGTAATCTTCGGGCCTGGCCTTCTGGCCGGGCCCGGCTCACTGTCAGGAGAGGCACTATGCGCTCATTAACATGGATTTGTCTGGCCGCTTCGCTGTGCTCATCGGTAGCGTATGCGGGCGGGGTGGGGTTGGGCGCAACGCGAATGGTTTACTCAGGCGCCACGACCCAGTCGATGCTGCAAATCAGAAACACACACCCTGATTCCTCTTTCCTCATCCAGTCGTGGATCGAGAATGAGCAAGGGCAACGCTCGAATGATTTTGTCATCACGCCGCCGCTGTATGTTTTAAAGCCAGCAACCGAGAGCGTCGTGAAAATTATGTTTAACGGCAAATCGCTACCGCGGGACCGCGAAACGCTGTACTGGATGACGGTTAAAGCCATTCCGCAGCAAAGTAACAACGCGGCCAGCAATTCACTGCAATTTGCCTCGGCTAACCGCATAAAAGTCTTTTATCGCCCGCAAGGTCTCGCAGGCGATGTTAACGAAGCGTGGAAAAAAATCACCGCCGACTATCGCGCCGGCAAAGTCACGCTCAATAACGCCACGCCGTATTACCTCACCACCATCAATTTAAAAATCGACGGCAGGCCCGTGCAACCGGTGATGGTTCCGCCGCGGGCCAGCATAACGCTGATGGAATCGTTCACTCAGGCGAGGGTGATGAGCTATCAGACCATCAATGATTATGGAGCCTGGACTCCCGTCAACAGCGTGTCGCTAACCCAAAAATAAAAATGAAAGGTATGACCGTGTGAAAGCAAAAATCATTTGCGCCATGGTAATTGTCCATGCCATGCAGCATGTCGCTGCCGCAGAGAGTGATTTGCAGTTTAACCCTGCTTTCCTCAGCGGTGAGAGCGGGAATATTGCCGATCTCTCATGGGTTAATGCGGGGAACGCATTACCACCCGGCGAGTACAACATTAACGTTTATATTAATAACAATTATGCTTTCACCGGTAATGTGAAATTCAGCATCGAGCGGAGCAAGGGGCAAAGCGAAGCCATGCCCTGCGTCACCCCAGAACAAATCGTCGCGCTGGGTATTGATAGCCGGCAGGCCAAAGACGAACCGCTGCCGCTGACCCGGCAATGCTATTTTTTAAACGCGCTGTTTCCGGGCGCTCGTTTTGATTTCGACCAGAAAACGCTAACCCTCAATTTCAGCCTGCCGCAGAGCTTTATGCGTCATCTGCCGCGCGGCTACGTCAGCCCGGAAAGCTGGGAATATGGTATCCATGCCGCCTGGCTGAACTACGTCGTCAACGGTTCCAGTAACGAGTTTCGCGGCGACACCCGCACCCGCGATCGGCAGCTCTTCGTCAGCCTGAACAGCGGCGTGAATCTGGGAGCGTGGCGGCTACGCGACTACACCACCTGGACTAAACAGGCCAATGAACTTAGCCATGTGCAAACCTGGCTACAAAGGGATATCCCTGCCCTGGGCGCGCAGGCCTACGTCGGAGAGACCTACACCTCCGCACAACTCTTTGATTCCGTCGGCCTGCGCGGCGTCGCGCTGAAAACCGATGACAACATGCTGCCCGCCAGCCTGAGCGGATACGCACCGGAGGTTCGCGGCATCGCGCGTAGCAATGCCACCGTTACCGTACGGCAGAACGGCAACATTATTTATCAGACAAACGTCCCCGCCGGGGCATTCATGCTGAAAGATCTCTACCCCACCTCCTCAGGCGGCGATTTAGCCGTCACCATTCAGGAGAGCGACGGCAGCAAAACGCAGTACATCGTTCCGTTTGCCAGCGTGCCGAACCTGGTGCGCACCGGGCAGCTGAAATACGCCGTCAATGGCGGGAAGCTGCGTCCCATCGGCAACCAGGACTCCCCGTCGTTCGCTCAGAGCGAACTGTTTTATGGCTGGGAGTACGGTCTCACCTTTTACGGCGGCGCGCAGTTTTCTGAAAACTATCGCGGGCTCGCGCTCGGCGTGGGGCAAAATCTCGGGCGCTTTGGCGCGTACTCGCTGGATATTACCCACGCGCGCAGCACGCTGGCGGACGGGCATCGCTACAGCGGTGATTCCCTGCGCCTACGATACGGCAAGCTGCTCAACGACTTTGGCACACGCTTTAATTTCTACTCGCTGCGCTACTCTACGCAGGGGTTCTATACCCTGAGCGATACCGCCTACAAAGGGATGACGGGCGGCGTAGCGAAGCAGGTAGTAGAGGCGGATGGTAGCGTCACCACCAGCTATGAGAACCTTTATAACCTGCATCTGTCACGCAAAGCGAAGAACCAGCTGCTGCTATCACAGCCGATGGGCAGGTTCGGCTCACTCTCTCTGTCATGGGATCAGCAAACCTACTGGCATACCGCCAACAAGACGCAAAGCCTGCAGCTGGCGTGGAATGCCATGTTCCGTCATGTCTCCGTCGGCGCCAGTTTTCAACGTAGCGGCAACCTGTTCGATAACCAGAAAGAGAACCTCTTCGCCCTGTCGCTCTCCATCCCCTTCGGCACGCCGCAGCTGGCGACCCGCGCCCGCTTTACCACCACGCATGCCGGCTCAACGGGCACCATCAACAGCACGGGCGTCAGCGGCTACATGCCCGGCATGGAGAATTTGTTCTATAACGTCAATCAGCGTTACAGCGCGCAGCAGCAGTACGGGGCCGATAGCGCATTGCAGTATGAGGGTCCATGGGGAGACTACAACCTGGGCTATAGCTACTCCCGCGACGCCCGCAATCTGAGCTACGGCATGAGCGGCGGCGCGGTTCTCCATGAAGATGGCCTGACGCTGAGCCAACCGCTGGGAAACACCAATATCCTGGTCAAAGCGCCGGGGGCCGGCAACGTCTCGGTGCTCAATCATAAAGGCATCAAAACCGATAGCCGGGGCTACGCGGTGATCCCCTATGCCACACCGTATCGCGTCAATCAGGTCGCGCTGGATGTCACCACCGCCGGAAATGACGTTGAGCTGGAGAACGCCATCGTCAGCAAAACGCCGACCGATGGCGCGCTGGTGCGGGCCACCATGGTGACCAGACAGGGGGCGAAGGCCCTGTTCGTGATTCGCCGTCACAATGAGGTGTTGCCGTTCGGCGCTGTCGTATCGCTTGCCGATGAGCAGACCAGCAGTATCGTTGGCGATGCCGGCAGCCTGTATCTGCCAGGTTTACCGCCTGAAGGCACGCTCAAAGCCGTCTGGGGGCAAGGGAGCGCCAAAAGTTGCAGCGTTAAATATCGCCTGCGCCAGCAGGACTATAACCCCCATACCGGCCTCTATTCACAGGAGGTTATATGCCAGTAACGACCCGGCTGCCCGCTATCGCGCTAATTGTTGCCCTGACCGCCCCCGCTTACGGCTATGACGTCCTGGTCTCCGTGCGCGGTCATTTAATCGGCAATACCTGCGTCGTTTCCGCTGATTCCAAAGAACAGAGCGTTCCGCTGGGCACCATCGGTATTAAGCAGTTTCGCGAAGCGGGCGCGGTAAGCAATATCAAAAGCGCCTTCACGTTAAAACTGGAGGAGTGCGGCCCCACCTTTGCCGGAGCAAAAATCCGCTTTAGCGGCACGCCGGACGACCTCAACCCGCAGCTGATTAAGGTGGCAGACGGCGGCGCAACCGGGGTGGCGGTACAAATCCTGGATAAAGACAGCCTCCTGGTGCCGCTGGAAAGCCAAACCACCGCCTACGGCGCCTCGGGAGATGAAAGCGTGCAGATGACATTTTATGCGCGGCTGGTGGCCACGGGCGCCCCCGTCAATACCGGAGACGTGTCAGCCATCGCCACCTGGACTACGGAGTATCAATGATGCGTTTTTTACTGTTTATCGGCTGGCTGTGCGTCAGCACCAACGTGCTGGCGCTGGAATGGCGATCGGATATTACGCTCTCTCCACAACCGATGACCTACACCGGCCCCGCCGATTCCGTCGTCCCGGGGAACATTATCGGCTCAACGTGGATCGCCACGGTCAGCGTGCAGCAGGTGTTCTGGTGCGGGCTGATTTTTACCTGTAACAAAGGCACGCTCGAACCGAGCGGCAGCGCTGTCCCCGCCGGAATCACGGTGAACGTCGATGGCGCAAACTACGCCGTTTTTGAGACCGGCGTACCCGGGATAGGCTACATCCTCGGGCTGAAGGACTTTAACGGCTCATCCTACATGCCGCTGCAGAACGGGGTGACTCAAAGCTACCCCGCCGATGGCACCAGCGGCATGGCTTTTGATTTAGGCTGGTCGGCGAAACTGACCTACATTAAAACCGGCAATGCGCTGAAAACGGGCGTATACCAGATCCCAACCATTAATGCCGCCATCCTGACGGCGTATAACAACGAAACCAAAACCGCCCAGGTGATCATCAACCCTACCACCGTGACGGTGACGGCCAGCGGCTGTACGGTCGGCACAAACAGCGCCAGTGTCGAACTGGGTACCTTCGATGTACGCACGCTGCCCAACGTCGGCAGCACCTCGCCGTCGGGGGCATTTAATGTCAGCCTCACCTGCGATGAACAGGTTGCGCTCTATGCGGTGATGACGGATCAAACGACGCCATCGAACACCTCCTCCACCGTGACGCTGACCGGCGACTCCACCGCCTCCGGGGTGGGCGTACAGTTCTTTTACAACGGCAGCGGCCCGCTGATGATGGGGCCGGACAGTTCGGCATCGGGTACCAGCAACCAGTTTTTTATCCAGACCACCACGGCAGTGCAGGCGCTCTCTTTGCCGTTTCAGGCACGGTACGTTCGCACCGGCCCGCTGGTGCCGGGCTCCGCCAACGCCCTGGCGAGCATTACCTTTTCCTACCAATGACCCGTCTGGCCGCCATGCGTGGTGGGTAAAAACGACAAACCTTATCGCTAAAGCCCGGGACATCGCCCGGGCCAGTTTTTGCTCACCTCAGCGCGCCTGACGGTGGCGGCCTCCCTCCCCTGCGCTACCAGCGGTAATCAATATGCTCCGCGTGCCGGCGAGCCGCGTCTTCATCGCCGTGCAGACGCGCCGCCACCGTCAGGGAAAAATCAAACACCTTCCCGAGCCCCCGGCCGCTAATCAGGTTGCCATCCTCGACGACGTCCGCGTCAACATACACGCCATCGGTCACCTGCCGCCAGAGTTCACCGGAGCAGACATAGCGGCGGCCTTTCAGCAGAGCGTTGCCCCCCAGCACGCGCGCGGCGGCGGAACAGATCGGGCACAGATATTTGCCCAGCTCATCGTGGCGACGCACAAACGCGATAACCTGCTCGCTTTGGGCCAGATAGACGCTCCCTTCAGGCCCGCCCGGCAGGACCACCGCGTCAAAGGTCTGATCCATGCTTTCCGTCAGCGTACTGTCGGCGATCATCGCAATGGCGTGATAGCTGACCACCGCGCGCGTCTGCGCGCAGGAGATCGTCTGTACGGTGATATTCAAACGCCGTAAAACATCGATCGCGACAATCGCTTCCCCTTCTTCGAAGCCCGGGGCCAACAAAACGGCTACCGTTTTCATGTTCTCTCCATCCATGCAGACATTACCACCACGAGTACCAGGTCTGGCGCAGGCGCACCAGCGCTTCAAGGTAGAAGTAGTCCCCCCAGCTGCAGCACTGATCCACCCCTTTTCCACTGCCCATGTGATAGACCGAGTGCTTGAGCAACCCTTCAGTGGGGTCATCGTCGGTCGCCAGATAGTTGTCGGTCAGCGACTGGACGATACGCAGCGCCATCTCCTCGTAATGTGGGCGATGCTCATCGAGCGCCGGCAGCGCGTTGACCAGTTCCAGCAGACCGCAGACGGTAATCGCCGCCGCCGAGCTGTCGCGTACCGCGTCGGTACCGAGCAAGGCTAAGTCCCAGTGGCACACATCATCTTCCGGCAGGCGGTTGAGGAAGTAGTGGGCCAGACTGCGCGACAGCTCCACCATGCTTTTATCACCGGTATAGCGATAGCTGAGCAGGAAGCCGTAGATGCCCCACGCCTGGCCGCGGGACCAGCACGAGGTGTCGCTATAGCCCTGATGGGTGTTGCCAAAACGCGGCTCGCCGCTGTTTACGTCAATGTAGTAGGTGTGGTAGGTCGAGGCGTCTTCGCGCACGATGTAGCGTGCCGCCTGTTGCGCATGGGCCGTGGCCGCCTGCGCATAGCGCGGGTCCCCGGTCTGCTCGCTGGCCCAGTAGAGCAACGGCAGATTCATATTGCAGTCAATGATCATCCGCCCCTGCTGTTCCGGGTCGTTCAGATCCCCCCAGGCCTGAATGATTTTAGCCGTCGGATTAAAGCGCTCCATCAGCGTTTCCGCGGCCAGCAGCGCGCTCTGACGGGCGGCCTCGTTACCGGTGAGTCGCCATGCGCTGACGCAGGAGAGGGTATAGAGAAACCCCAGATCGTGCGTCGCCGTATCGATACGCTCCTCAATGCGCCGGGCAAAAGAGGGCAGATAGCGCTCTGCCGCCTCGCGATAGGCCGGATTACCGCTCATTTCCCACGCCAGCCACAGCTGGCCCGGCCAGAAGCTGGTCGTCCACTCGACGTTTTCAGAGCGCGGCCAGATGCCGTTTTCACAGGCCTCGCCTGGGAATTTATCGCCAAATGCGACAATGTTTTGATCAAGCTTACGGGTCACGCGGGACAGCGCATCGTCGAGCTTCTGGCGCAGCGCCAGCCGGTCGACCTGATACAGCTCGACGGGGCGGAGGGCTTCGGTAATCACCTTTTTGGTCATAACAACTCCTGAATTAATGTTTGGCCGGTTCAACCGGGGTGGCGTCCAACGCCGGGGAAAAGGGTCGCGATGCGTCCCACGCGGAGCGGCAGCGCGAGAGCGTAAAAGCGGAGATAAGGGTAAACAGCAGGGCGCAGCCGCCCATCAGCAAATAGGTATGTTCAAAGCCGATTTTGTCGTAGAGGTAGCCCGCCGGCGGCGCCACCACGATAGAACCGACGTAGATCATCGCCTGATAGCCCAGCAGGTACATCGTGGCGTTGACTCTGCGGTCAAAGTGCTCGGCGATGTATTTAAAGACCGAAATCAGCAACAGCGCGATTTCGACGCCATAAAACGGTTTGATAATCGAGATGATCAGCGGGTCGCTGGTCAAGCCTGAGGCAATCAGCCTGGCCCCGACAACGCAGCCGCAGAACAGCAGGCCCCGCTTTGCGCCGTAGTGATTAACCAGCAGCGGAATGAACATCATCATCACGAATTCCATACCGGACTGCACGGTGCTGAGATAGCCGTACCAGGCATTCCCCTGTTCTTTGGTGGCAAAAAATGAGACGAAGTAGCGCGGAAACTGCTGCTCAGCAATAAACATCATCCATGCGACACCGGCGACATACAGGCTGAACATCCAGAATTTACGGCTTTTCAGTAACTGCATCACGTCGCTAAAAACGATTTTGTTCGCCGAAATCACGCTGTTGTTACGCAACTGCTCATCGCCGATTTTCAGGCTGATTAACACCAGCAGCATCAGGAGCGACGTGCTGCTGCTCAACAGAAAGTTGGCCAGCGGCGTGAAGTTGAACAGCAGCCCGGAAACGGAAGCGGCCATCGCCCAGCCGAGCGATCCCCACATGCGAATACGACCGAACTCCAGGCCGTACAGCCGGCTAAAGCGATCGGCGTAAGATTCCGACGCCGCGACGCCCGCATACCAGCCGAGGCTTAAATAGAGGGCGCCGAGAGTGATGCCGATCGTCGTGTGGCTTTGCAACAGGGGTTGATAGACGAAGGCAAAGAACGGCGCCATCAGGGCCGACACGGCGCAGACAAAATAGAGCAGCCATTTGCTCATGCCGATCTTGTCCATGATGTAGCCGTAAACCGGCTTCAGGATCACCGCGAACACGCCGTTGATGGCGAAAACGCTGCCGATGGTGATGCTATCGAGGCCGACTTTCTGGCTAAGCCACAGCGCGTAAAGGCCAAAGCTTGAGGACCAGGTAAAAAAGTAGAGAAAGATAAAGGTGCTCATTTTGTACTGTGCGCCGCGCACAGAGGATGAAGTGGTCATAGGGCGTTCTCCGGGGACAGCGTAAGATGTTTTTCTTCCTGTGCCGTCACGAAGCGTACAGCGTTATCGCAAATGAGGGCCTGTGGACAACCGCGCGGTTCAAAGGCGTCGGGATTCCCCGCCCAGACCGCGCTGAATAACAGATGCGTTCCTGGTGCTAAGTCACCACGTAACACCGGAACCGCCGCGCGTTCGGCAAACAGCAGATTGCTGTTCGGCGGTGTAAGAACCGTCTCGCCGCGCCGCCTTTGCGGACTTAAGCACAGGATGGCCGACGTATCGGCAGGGGTGATGAGCCGGCAGCCGCCCTCCCCGTCCTGCACCTGAGGCTGAGGGCGATTCGGCACGCTGAATCCCCCTTCGGCCGTATCAAGCGCACGCGCGGTATGGATGCGATGTACCCGCAGCTGCCAGTCGCCCATCGCGATAAGCCAGGTCTCGATCGCCACATCGCGCCACGGCCGCCAGCGGCTGTAGATCATGCCATCGGCGGTTGTTACCGCCTCACAGTCGCGTCGTCCACGCCAGTAATTATCCTTCTCAGAGAGCAGCAGCATGGAGTCAGGCGCAGCGTGGCTTAACCCGTAGCGCCCGCGCTCGATAGTGAACCCGTAACGGGTGGAGTAGGCAAACTTGCAGTATTTCGCTTCGCTATTGACGAAATTATTCAGCTCAAGCTGGCCGGAGGTCAGCATCCACAGGTGATCGGCCTGATGCACCAGTACCTGGTCCGCGTGCCTGATGCTGTGCCGTGCGGCGAGCGTCGGCAGCGGCAGCTCCGACGCCTGCCAGAAGGGATCATCTTCACCTGACGCCAGAACCAGCATTGTTTTCAGGCCCCAGTAGGGAGAGCCCGGCGCATTGTAATCCTCCGCCATGATCAGATTCGGGTAGCTATAGCCCACGCTCAGCACGCCATCGCGATCGAACAGAGGTTGTTTAAGCCACCAGCGAAGATGACGCAGAACAATGCCCTTTATCACCCCTGGGGAGAACGAATCCAGACCGGCAAAAGCCGCCGCGCTCCAGAAAGCCGCCTGAGCAAAGCGATAGGTCAGACTGCGGCCAAACGGCACGGCCGCGCCATCGTCGGCAAAAAAATGGATGAAATCTGCGGAAAACAGCAGCGCCCGATGACGCAGTTCAGCGCAGCGCTGCGGGTCGATATCGGCCATCAGCTTCGCGTAAATTAGCCCGTAGAAGTGGAAGCCCATCGAAATGTAATAGTCCCGCGGCCGGCCCGGACCATCGGAATACCAGCCGTCGCCCAGGTAGTAGCGTTCCATGGCGCTAAAATGCGCTTCCCGCACCTGGGGGTTGGTCGGCATCCCGGCGTGATGAAAACCGACCTGCACCAGAATGGGAAAGAAGTGCCAATTATTGTCCGGGATCGCCTGCGCTTCGCTCTGTTTTAACCAGCGCCAGAGATGCGCCTTCTCCTGCTCGTTGAAATGTGCCAGCACGCTATCGCCCGCCAGCGCCAGCAGCAGACCATAGGCGGCCATCTCCACGATACGCTGATCGTAGGGGTTCACCTCGCCCCAGTAATCGGCATGCTGCGGGTTGGTGCCATTTTTAATGGCCTGCAGATAGAAACAAAACTGCGGCGGCTCGCTGCCGCCGGCAAGCAGCGGCGTGACGCCCCACAGCAGGCGCGAGAACGTTTCCATACTCGCCACCCGTTGCCCGTAATGGGCGGTGAAATTCGCCAGATCGATACGACTGGCATCATTTTTAAAATAGGGCGACACGGCACTCAGCAGTTCATTAACCAGCTGCCGGAGGTCGTTGCGGGTTCTTAAAGGGTTAGCCAGATGAATATTTTCAGGTTGCACAAGGTCCTCCCGTCATGACACGAGAATTAAATAAGTTATTGTTATTTCGATTTTATAAAATTATTTATGCACCAACGGCAGGAAGAATAGTCGCTTTTATTTATGCGGCTAAGTGAGCACAATCACAAAATTAAACCGCCATTTCATTTTTGCTGGATATTTCCCGCCAGCGGGGAGATAAATTGCAAATGATGGCGTAAAAATTTAAATCTGTTGTCCTGGAGGAAAAAATGAGTGAACCACAGCAGCTGGAACGCATCACACTCGATAGCCGGGCGATCTCTTTTAACCGATTGCGCTTAACCAGCGCGATTTACTACCACTGGCACCAGTGCGTCGAATTCCTCTATATCTCCAGCGGCTATGGCATTGTGGTGGTGGATAACCAGCATTACACCGCTCGCCCAGGACGCCTGTTTATTTTTCCTCCGTTCCGCCTGCATAAAGTCCAGGTCGATCACAGCGAGAAAAATCCGTACCACCGCACCACGATGCATATTGAACAGTCGGTGGTCGAAAGCATAATGGCCAGTTTTCCGCGCCATCAGGCCCAGTTTGCCGCGCTTGCCGCCAGCAATGCGCCGGCACAAATTTACGACCTGAGCGAACACAGCACTTTCATGGAGAGAATTCTTACTCAATTTGACGGGCTGGATCACGGCGGGCAGATCCCCACCAGCGAGGTCGCCTTTCTGGTCATGCAGATAATGGGCTTTCTCCCGGCCCTGCCCGAGCAATGTATTCCCCGGCAGCAGACTGTCGCCTCGCGGATTATGAGCTGGGTGGAGGCTCACTACGCCAGCAAATTCTCCCTGGATGAGCTCGCCCAGGCATTGGGCCTGTCGCGCAGCTACACCTCGCGCATATTTCGCCAGCAAACGGGCGGCAGCATCCATGAGTATCTGCTGACGCGCCGAATAAAGCGCAGCTGCGATCTCCTGCGCAACACCGCCATCAGTATGGATGAGATTGCGGCCGAAGTCGGATTTAGCGAAGTGACCTACTTTATTACCTGCTTCAGGAAGATGATGGGCCAGACGCCGCTGCAGTACCGCAAGGCGAGTCTGGCGAGGAACAGCGTGTGAAGCGCGACGGGGCGTAGATGCCCTCCCCCTATTCAGGAGAGGGCCTGGACCGGTAGAACCCGGGAAAGAATTAAACCACCGTCATCTGCCGCGCTCGCGCCTCTTCGTAGGTTGGCATAGACGAAGCGGCCCCCGCCCTCTCAACGCACACCGAAGCATAGGCCGCAGCGAAACGGGCGGCATCAACGAGATCGACCCCGGCGGCAAGCTGCGAGGCCAGAGCGCCGTTAAAGGCATCACCGGCGCCGGTCGTGTCGACCGGAACCGCCGGAAATGCCGCCACCAGCTCGGTTTTTCCCGCCACGGACAGCAGCGCCCCCTGGGTTCCGAGGGTGACGATCAGCGCCTTAATGCCCTTCGCGTGCAGCGCTTCAGCGGCCACCTGCGCCGAGGCGACATCGTAGACCTCAACGCCGGTCAGCAGCGTACACTCGGTGGCATTCGGGGTGAGCAAATCGACCTGCGCCAGCAGGCTGTCTGGCACCGGCTGGAACGGCGCGGGATTGAGAATAATAAACGTGCCGCTGTTTTTGGCGATGCCGATCAGCTTCTCAATTGCCGAAAGATTGTTTTCCAGCTGAGTGAGCAAAATATCCGCCGCCGCAATCGCCGGATAGCACTGCGCAACCTCATCGTCCGTCACGGTCAGGTTGGCGCCGGGATCCACCGCAATCATGTTTTCCGCATCGGCGCCAGCAACATAAATCAGCGCGTTACCGGTCGGGCATTCGCCGGTGGTAAACAGCGTGACCGCGTCAAACCCCGTGTTGTCGAGATGGCGACGCGCGAAAGTCCCGAAATCATCGCGCCCCACCTTGCCGATATAGTGTACCCGCGCTCCGGCCCGCAGCGCGGCGACGGCCTGGTTGGCCCCTTTACCACCCGCGCCCATCATGCTGTTGCGGGCAATTAGCGACTCGCCCGGCTGCGGAAAACGGGTCATTCCAGCGACAATGTCGAGGTTGAATGATCCAAACACACACACCTTGCCCTTATTCATGCCTCTCTCCTGAGTGGAAAATGCCGCTGCGATAGTTGTTGTTTAAAACGCCGCTGCGCCGCCAGGCAGGCGCCGCGGCAGCCGGTCTCATCGGAGGCGCCGCTGAGAGTCATGGTGAGGCCATTGGCCGGATAGGGGCTGCGCAGGTGCGAGCGAATCAAACGCTGCAGCGTCTCCTGCGGGAAGTTGGCCATCGCCAGCACGCCGCCGCCGAGCACCAGGTATTGCGGGTCGAGGATATTCATCTCACTGGCGATAGCACAGGCCAGCCGCTCGACGAACGCCAGTAAATCCGGGTGTTCCCCGTGTCGCACGAACAGCGCCGATATCGCCGTTTCCGGCGCGTGCCGCCTGGCCCAGCCGCTGAGCCAGCTGCCGGAGGTCAGCGTTTCTACACAGCCGGTTTTGCCGCAGGGGCATGGCAGAGGATTATCCTTGAGGGGAATATGACCAATCTCGCCCGCGCCGCCGTGCGCGCCGTGATAAAAATCGCCGTTCAGCCACAGACTATTGCCAAAGCCGGTGCCGAGGTAGACGCCGACCGCCACGTCGGGAAGAACGTCGAGACGGGTTAAATCCCACCACATCAGATGGTTGACGTCCTTATCCATCTCGACAGGCAGACCGAGCCGCGCCGCAAGCAGCTGCGCAACCGGCTGGCCGTCGAGCGCCGGGATAAACGGCAGCGACAGTACCGTACTTCGGTCGCGGGATAATATCCCCGGCAGCCCCAGCATCACGCCGGATACCGGGACGGCGCCCTCCTGCAGATATGCGGCAAGCAGCCGCTCAAGCCCGCCGAGCGGATCCGGCAGATCGGCCCACGAACGGGTTGCAACCTTTTGATATCCCTTAAAAACCTGTTGGTCGTCCATCAGTATCAGCCGCGTACTGGTGCCGCCAATATCTACGCCGAGAAAATGCGCCATAGCCTCTCCTGCCCTCAGGCTGCCTGACGCGCCTGACGCATCTGATCGAGCATTTTGTCCCATGCGCTGTCCAGATCGTTATCCAGATTGAACAGACCGGAGCTACCGACGATCAGCACTTCCGCCCCGGCCGCCATCAGCCGCTGATAGGTATTCACGTTGCAGGAGCCGTCGATCTCAATCAGATAGCGGTGGTTGTGCTGCTGCTTGAGATCGCGCAGCTGGGCAATTTTATGCAGCATCTCGGGAATAAACGGCTGGCCGGCGTAGCCCGGATCCACGGTCATGACGGTAATTTTGTCCAGCAGATGAATATAGTGCTGAATAAATTCCACCGGCGTCGCAGGGTTCAGCACCACGCCGACTTTTTTACCCAGCGCACGGATCTGATTAATGACGCGGAAGGCATCGCGGTTGATGGTTTCGGCATGCGGGCAGATGTAGTCCGCCCCGGCTCTGGCGATCGGCTCGATAAAGTCGGTCGGGTTTTCCACCATCATATGGACGTCGAGCGCCAGCGGAGTGTGCGGGCGGATCTGCTCAATGAAGAATGGCGACAGCGTGATGTTCTTGACGTAATGACCATCCATGATGTCGATGTGCAGCATGTCAGCGCGACGGTTCAGCACCGCCAGCTGCTGTTTAATGTCGATTAAACTCATACACATCAGCGACGGAGATATTTTGTATTCCATGATGTTTTCCTGAAAGCAAAGAGATTGAAAATACGTGTCGTTAATTCATCAAAAAGGTGGTCTAGGAAGTGGTCGCCCGGGCTTTTTCCGCACTCAGCCTGCTTGCCCGCCTTTGCATATAGCGGTTGCGGAAGAACTTCAGGCCGAGAACCACAATCAGCACCGCCCCCCACATAGCCAGGCTGAAATGCGGGCTGACGTTCAGCAGGTTCAGCCCGGTTGCAATCACCTGTAAAACGACCAGCGAGAGCACCACGCCGCTCACCCGGCCGAAACCGCCGAACGGATCCGTACCGCCGAGAATAATCGCCAGCACGGTGAGCAGCAGATAGGAGTCGCCGTAGCCCATACGCGCCGAGTTAAAGCGCGCCATCATCACCAGGCCGGCGATCACGCAGAGCATGCTCGACAGCACGTAGATAGCGATCAGCACGCGGTGGGTATTCACGCCGCTGAAGTGGGTGGCGTTGATGTTGCTGCCGCTCATGTAGATGTATTTGCCAAGCCGGGTGCGTTCGAGGAACACCGCGATCAGCACCGCCGTGGCCAGAAAGATAATCAGCGGCACCGGGATGCCCAGCAGGGTGTCGGCGCCGATATAACGCACGATATCGGGCATCCCGCTGATGGCCGCCCCCCGGGAAAGGTAGATGCCGATACCGTTCACCATCGTCATGGTGGCCAGGGTGACCAGGATCGGATGGGCGCCGACATAGGCTACCAGCGCGCCGGTCAGCATGCCGATGGCCATCGCCAGCACCATGGCGCCGACCAGGGCCAGGGTCAGCCATAGCGCCTGCAGGCCAAGACTCGCATCCGGCGGCAGATAGGTGAGAAACACCCACGCCATCAGCAGGCTGGTTAAGTTCGAGGTGGCGATGATGCACAGATTCAGGCCGCCGCTGAGAATCGGAATAAACATCGCCAGCGTCAGCAGCCCGAGCTCCGGCAGCTGGAAAGCCACGCTCATAAAGGTCGAATCGCTGAAAAAGCGGCCCGGCATCGCCAGACTGAAGCCGACAATGACCACCAGCAGCAGCAGGCTCAGCCCCACCGTGGTGCTCTCAACTTTGAAACGTAGCCTTGTACCGCTGGAGTTCATTTTCAGACCCTTAGTTTTGCTTAACATTGCAGGTTCCTCATGCAAATCCGACATCGGTTTCTTTGCGTTTTTTATAGTGCGTAACGGTGATAGCCACTACGATCGTCACGCCGATGACAATGTTCATGAAGTAGTTGGAAACGCCCACCAGATTGAGGCCGTTCTTTAAAATACCGATCAGGAAGACCCCCATCAGGGTACCGACGACGCTCCCCTTACCGCCGTTCAGACTGGCGCCGCCGAGTACCGCCGCGGCCAGTACGTCCAGCTCGCCCCCGACCAGCGCATTCGGTACCACTTCCCCCACGCGATAGACCTGTACCAGGCCACCGATGGCGGCCATCGCGCCAAGGTAGCCATAGGCAAACAGATGCAGTACGCCAACGCGGATACCGATACGCCGCGCCGACTCCTGGTCGCCGCCGACCGCAAACAGCTGGCGGCCCAGATGAGTTTTATTCAGCAAAATCCAGGTCAGCGCGGCGACGGCCAGCATCACCACCAGCGGCAGGCCGATCTGATAATGTCGGGCGCCAATATCGAACGGCAGCACCTGGAACGGCGTGACCAGCCAGCCCGGCAGGTCGTACAGGCTGGTGCCGTTGGTGAACCACATCAGCATGCCGAACAGCAGCGACTGCATACTAATGGTGACGATGATCGACACAATGCGCAGACAGTAGATAAGCACGGCGTTAATCATGCCGAAGACGGTGCCGATAGCGATCGCCAGTAAGATCGTGCCGCTCGGGCTGGCCAGGCCGTAATGAATCGCCAGCGTCGCGATGGTGTACTGTACGACCGAGGCGACGGCGGCAAAGGAGATATCGATACCGCCGGTGACCAGCACCACGAACAGGCCGAGGGCAAAAATACCGCTGACCGCATAGCTTTCCGACAGATCCAACAGATTTTGCAGCGTCAAAAACCTATCGCTTAACAGCGAGAAAGTGACGATCAGCGCGACCAGCACCCAGGCCAGGTAGCCTTCGTTAGTGGACGGACGTAACCGGTTGAGATTAAGCATTTACCGCCTCCGCAAGCTGGTGTTGAGTCATCCGGGCGGGCAGATACTCGCCTTTTACCGTGCCTTCGCTAAAGTGCAGCACGCGATCGCAATTGAAATAGACTTCCGGCACCTCGTCGGAGATCAGCAGGATCGAGATCCCCTCTGCCGCCAGCTGGTGGATCAGCTGATAGATGCTGGCCTTGGCGCCAACGTCGACGCCTACCGTCGGCGAGTCGAGGATCAGGATCTTCGGTTGGGTCAGCACCCATTTCGCCAGCACGATTTTTTGCTGGTTGCCGCCGGACAGCGTGGAGATCGCCTGATCGGGGCTGGCGACCTTAACGCCCAGCGTTTCGATCCAGCGCTGAATGATTTTATTTTTGCGGTATTCGTCGATCAGATGAAAACGACCGCGCAGCTGATCCATGATCGCCAGCACCGTGTTATCGCCCACCGACTGCTGCTGAATAAGTCCCAGCGTCAGGCGGTCTTCCGACACATAGCCGATCCCGGATTTGATGGCGTCTTCATGCCCGCGAAAGCGCACCGGTTTACTGTCGAGGTAAATTTTGCCGCTGTCCGGCCGGGTCATGCCAAACAGGCTCAACGCCAGCTCGGTGCGCCCCGATCCAAGCAGCCCGCACAGGCCCAGCACTTCGCCCGCGTGCAGCCTGAAGCTAACATCGTGGTACTGGCCCGCGCGGCTCAGCCTGTCCAGCTCGAGCATGATGCGCTGGTCATTGTGGTTGGCGGCCTTCAGGCGATAGTCCAGCTTGAGGCCGGTCATCAGTTCGCTGAGACGTTCGCTGCTGACCTCCGACGCCGGCCAGGTGCCGACGCGCTTACCGTCGCGAATCACGGTCACGCTGTCGGAAATCTCCAGCACTTCATCCAGGCGATGGCTGACGAACACGACGCTGATGCCTTTGCTCTTCAGATAATGTACGGTGCGCAGCAGCTGGTTAACTTCGGTACGGGTCAACGACGCGGTCGGCTCATCCATAATGACCAGCCGCGCATCGGCCACCAGCGCGCGACAGATCGCCACCTGCTGGCGCTGGGCTATCGGCAGCGAGGAGACTTTGGCATCGATATCCAGCGTGTAGTTCAGCTCGCTGAGAATACGCCTGGCGGTGTCGCGCAGGCGCGATGGGCGATACCAGCCCATCAGCCCGTGCAGGTTATGGTCAAACGCAATGTTTTCCGCCACGCTCAGATTAGGAAAGAGCGACAGATCCTGGTAAATCACCTGTACGCCGAAGCTGCGCGCCTGTTCCGGGCTAAGCCGGCGGAAGGTCTGGGCGTTGAAGTCTTTATCCGCGAGGGTAATGGTGCAACCGTCGTCCGGTTGGTAGACCCCCGAGATAATCTTAATCAACGTGCTTTTGCCGCAGCCGTTAGTGCCCGCCAGGCAGTGCACTTCACCCGGCATCAGTTGCAGAGAGATATCGTTCAACGCGCGCTGACCGCCAAAGGTCACCGACAGATTTTGCACAGCAATCAGCGGCGTCGTTTGGGTTTCGAAGATCCCGGAGATCGCCATCATTACAGCCCCATTTTCACCAGTTTTGGCAGGTTCGCCTTGTCGAGACTTTCGGTTTTGTTACCGAGGATAGTGTGGGTGGCTTCGTCAACCTGCACTTTCCCCATCCCTTCGATATCCATGCCATCAACGATCGGCTGGCCTTTGGATATCATGCTCGCCATGCGTACGAAGACTTCACCGGCTACCATCGGATTCCAGATATAGCCGCCGTTGATCGCCCCGCTGTTAACCAACGAGAGACCCTGGCCCGGGCTGAACGAGCCGTAGACGCAGATATCGCCATTCTTACCGCGGTTCTGCACCGCCCGACCGGCGCCGATGGGACCCTGTGAACCAATCGCCAGAATGCCCTTCAGGTCTTGATCTTTCGACATCAGGTCGTTGGTGGTGCGGATGGTGTCGTCGAGGGATTCGCCGACGCCAAACTTATCGCCAAGCTGATGCATATTTGGGTAGTGCTCTTTCTGGTAGTCGATCGCCGCGTCGGCCCACTTCTGGTGCAGCGGCACGGTCAGACTGCCGACGTAAACCGCATAGTCCCCGCTCTCTTTCATACATTTAGCGAGGGCGATCATGTGGTTAATACCGAGCTGGGCGGCATCGACCATTTCGAAGTCCCAGTTGGCGTATTTCTGGTTCGGCGATTCATGGGTAATCACTTTGATACCGGCATCGCGAGCCCGCTTCAGCACGGGTTCCAGTACCTTCGCGTCATTCGGTACCACGCCGATGATGTCGACTTTCTGGGCGATCAGGTCTTCAATCGCGCGAACCTGCAGCGCCGGGTCATCGCTGGTGGGGCCGACTTGCCATGCGTCGATACCTTCCTTCGCCGCTTCGCTTTTAATCCCCGCTTCCATCGCATTAAACCAGGCATTACCGCCCACTTTCACCACCACGCCCATGCGAATTTTGTCGGCGGCATGCGCCGCTGAAATGGACAGCACAGCGGAAGCCAACAAACAGGCCAGTACAGACTTTTTCATGTAGTTTCTCCACAGATGTTCAACTTATTCCGCAAGCGCCGGGCGAGAAGAAGCCGGCGCTACGGCTGTTTTTTGCTTTTCTTTTGTAGGGGTAAAGGGGCAACGTCAATCACGTTGACGTTGCTCCAGGCCAGCTCCTGCCGAAACTCCTCATCGTCCAGACGATCGGTAATCAGGGTGTCAATTTCCCGGTAGTGGCATATCCGCGCAAACGAACTGCGGCCGAATTTACTGGCATCCGCCAGCAAAATTTTGTGTTCTGAAGAGAGCAGCATTTGCTGTTTTAAACGCGCATGATGCTCATTGCTTTCTCTGATCCCCCCGTCATGGCTGATGCTATGGCAGGAGAAAAACAGTTTGTTAATGGCGAACTCTTTCAACATCTGCTCGGCATAGACGCCGATAAAATCTTCGTATTTAGCCGAGTACTCTCCGCCCAGGCCGATGGTTCTGACGTTGGCTTTCGCCGCCAGCGCCTGAATGATATGCAGCGAGTTTGTCAGCACCACCAGCGGGATATCCGGCAGCTGCCGCGCCAGAAACCAGCTGGTTGAACTACTGTCGAGCAGCAGGCAGTCTCCCGGCTCAATAAACTGCAGAGCGCGTTTGGCGATCCGGGTTTTACTGTCCGGCGACTGATTGCTGCGATCGCGAAAAGACTCCCCTTGCTCGATCTGCGCCGGGACATACTGCTTTTCCGCGTGCTGGTGTTCGACAAACACCGCGCCCCCGTGGCTGCGTACCAGCAGTCCACGCTTTTCCAGCAGGGCCAGATCGCGCCGCGCCGTCTCCAGCGAAATCTGGCACAGCTCGGCCACTTCCTGAACCAGGATTCGCCCACGTTGGGCGAGGACTTCGCTAATAAAGCGGTGACGTTCTACAGGCAGCATGTTTTTTCCTCTTGCCGATGTTTAATAGAATACGCAGGCCGCGGCATACGGAATGCGGGCTCCCTCAAAAGCGACCGCGCGTGCGCAGCGCGGCGCTGACCATGTGATAGTTGTCAAAAAAAACGCTAAATAGGTGAAATGTTAAATGTGGGATCTGTGGCGGTAGCGGGAATAAATCGTCTTTCGCTTGATAAATGAACAGAGAGATTTTGGCAAACGGTCACAAATCCTCGCGGCCATAATTGACCGATCATGACCGATCACGAGGAAGTGACCGTTTAAAGAGGATATGCGACAGCAGCAAAAGGAACGATGCAGATCTGCCAGCGGCTGAAACCTCCGACGGCGACCGCGCCGCCGGAGGGAGCAAAGAGGCTCCCGCAGGGAGAGGGGATGGACTAGCGGACGATATCGCGCAAACCATAGCCGTGGAATTTTTGCAGGACCTCATCGATCGCAGCATCGCTCAGCACCGGCACGTCCGGCGTGACCGCCAGCGTCAGCAGGTAGAGTTTCGCCAGTACCTCTACCTCCTGCGCCAGCCAGAGCGCTTTTTCCAGCGTTTTACCGCAAACGATCATCCCGTGATGCTGCAGCAGGGTGGCTTTATAGCCGGCCATGGCGGTGACCGCATAGTCCGACAACGCCTGCGTACCGTAGGTGGCGTAGCCCGCGCAGGGAATTTTCGTCCCTCCGGCCGCCGCGACCATGTAGTGGATGGCCGGGATCTCTTTATTCAGAATGGCGACCGCCGTCGCGTGAACCGCATGATTATGCAGGACCACATTCTCATCCGGTTTAGCGTGCAAAATCGCCTGATGGAAACGCCATTCGGTGGACGGCGTTTTACCCGCCTCGGCACGCCCCTGCTCGTCGACAAAAACGATATCGTCTTCGCTCAGTTGCTCGTAGGGCACGCTGGTCGGCGTAATGAGCATCCCGTCGCCAAAGCGGACGCTGATATTGCCCGATGTCCCCTGATTAAGCCCCATATGGCTCATTTCCAGACAGGTGTCGATGATCTGGCGTGCAATAGCGGTTCTTTCCATTGTGTTTTCCTCGGCGCAACAAACTAGGGTGGATGACGTTGGCGATATCTTCTGGCGGCGTCCCGGATGGCAATAGTCAGCCATGTAGATGTGTGATGATTGTCAAAATAATGGGCCTAAAAGGAGAAAACTTGCCGCTAAAAACCGTCCGCGCAGCGCCCGTTTGCCGTCGAGGGAGGGCAAACGGGCAATTGGCCGCATCGCCCTCCTGCAACCCGAATGATTTAGGGTATAGTGCGCAAGATTGCACGGCGAACGAGGAGTGAAAAGATGAACAGGCAGGCCCGTCTGGATGAGATTATTGCCCTGCTCAAAAACAACGCGTCTTTGCGCGTCAGCGACCTTGCGGCCGGGCTGAACGTCAGCAAGGAGACGCTGCGCCGCGATTTGCAGTATCTGCAGTTGAAGGGGCTGCTGGTAAGGGAGTATGGCAAAGCCAGAAGGCTGGAAGACGCCTCGAAGGCCCCGGAAATGGCTTTTGACTCGCGCTCGAAAAGCCACGCCCAGCGGAAAACCGCGCTGGCGGATACCGCTATAGGGTGGATAACGCCGGGGATGTGCATCGCCCTGGACGCCAGCTCAACCTGCTGGCATCTGGCGAAGAGGCTGGCGGACCAGGATCTGACGGTGTATACCAACAGCTACCGCATTTGTGCCGAGCTGGAAAAGAAAACCCACATTCGGGTTTTATGCTCCGGCGGCACGCTGGATAGAAAATTCGCCAGCTACATCAACGACTCGCCGCTGCATATGGTGCGCCATCTCGATATCGACCTGTTCATCTTCTCCTGCGACGGTATCGATGCCGGCGGTAATATCTGGGATACCGATAACGGCAACGCGCTGTTCAAAAAATTCATGCTGAAAAAGAGCCTGCAGAGCATTTTGCTGGTGGACTCCAGCAAGATAGAGCGCAGCAGCGAAGTGATTATCGGCAACGTGGCGACGGTCACCGCGGTTATCCGCCGCTAGGCTAGCGAGGATACCAGGTCTCGTAATCAAAGCTCACCTGCGCCCGCGCCTCATCCGCGCTGCGGTACACGCCGGCGCCGGCCCAGGCAAACATCGCGGCTCCCGAGACGGTGGTTTCGGCCTTCGCCAGCACCTTCACCGGCAGTTGCAGGGTATCGGCCTTAATCTGATTCCATAGCGCATTGCGACTGCCGCCGCCGACGAGCACCAGCTCTTCGGCCGTAAATCCGGCCACCTCCTCCAGCATCGCCAGCTGTTCGCGCAGGCGTATCGACAGCGCCTCCAGCGCCGAGCGGTAGAGGTGCCCGCGCTGGGTGGAGAGCGTCACTCCCCGCCAGCCGGCCTGCTTATCGCCCATCAGATCGCTGCGCATGGTCACCCCTTCGCAGCCAGCCGGCACGCGCCCTGCCTCCAGCAGCATCTGCTGATAAACCTGAGGGGCGGGAACGCCTGGCCAGTAGAGTTCACGGATCCACTCCAGGACCCCGGAAGCCAGATACTGGCAGCCGGGGTTAAAGTACCCCCTGCAACTATCCAGCTCGCAGGTCGCCGCGGTGTGTGATTGCAGTAGATCGGTGTTGATGCTGGACGAGCGCACCATCAGAATCTCCCAGGTACCCGAGGAGAGCACTGGCTGATTGAGCCCCACTCCCGAGCCGTAAAGCGCAAACTGGGTATCGTGGCCGCTGGAAATCACCGGAATGCCCGGCTTAAGCCCGAAGCGGGCCGCCGCCGCTGGCTGCAGTTCGCCAACAGGCTCGCCGGCGTTGACCATGCGCGGGAACAGCGAGCGCGCAATGCCGATCGACTCAAGCAGCCGCTCGCTGAAGGTTTCTTGCGCGACGTCCAGCAGCTGGCTGGTGCCCGCCATGGTTCTTTCCGTGATCATTTCCCCGGTCAGCTGAAAGCCAATTAATGACGACATAAACAGCCACGTGTGGGCGCGATCGAGCACATCCGGGACGTTCTCCCGCAGCCATATCAGTTTATACAGCGTGTTGAAGCTATACGGCGCTACGCCGGTAATAGCCTTAAGCTCGGCCGGCGGCAGATACTTCTGAATATTATTCATCACGGCTTCAGTGCGCGGGCATTTCCAGCTGATCACCGGATACAGCAGCGCGCCTTTGGCGTCCACGAGCGCGCCGTCGACGCCAAAAGCGGTAACGGTCAGCGCGCGTACCGGATGATGGGGGAGTTTCTTGACCAGCGCCCGGCAGCAGCGCTCGAGGCTTGCCATGATGTTTGCCAGCGGCCAGATGTGCCACAGCGGGTTTTCCGACGGGTTCAGCGTAAAGTTCTGCTGGTGGGCGCTGGCCAGCACGTTACCCCGCTCATCAATGGCCATCGCGCGAATATTGGTTGCGCCGCAGTCCAGAACGATCACGATGTCTTTCTGCATTTTTCCCTCTCCCCACCCGGCCAGCCCGGCCCCTCATCGGGGCGACGGTATATTTTCTGTATGGGATGGTTATCACTTCGCGGGTGATTGAAAAGGGGCATCGCCATCAGGCGCGACACTATGCGACTAATCTGTGAAAAGGATCACCAAAAACCGCGACTTAACGGCAAAGACGGCGTACCGGGTTCTGCCCGTTTTCCTCCAGCGGAGAGCAAGCGGGCAGTCGATCGCCCCCGGCCGACGTATTACCGGCCGCAGCAAGACGCGGGTTGCCTAAAAAGCGTAGCCAGCGGGACTATTTCGAGACGTCCGCGCCGAAATACTGCCTGGAAATCCGCTGGTAGGTGCCGTCGGCGCGAATATCGGCGATGGCGGCATCGATCGCCTGCCGTAGCTCCGGTTCCCCTTTGCGGATTAACACCGCTTCCTGTTCGGCATCACTTCTTTCCGCCACGATCTTCACCGGCGCGTCGGGCTTGTGTTTTTTGAAATCGAGGAACGAAAGATTGCTGTTGATGGTCGCATCCGCGCGCCCCTGCGCCACCAGGGCGATTGACTGGTCAAAGCCATCCGTCCCCACCACCTCCGCGCCATTTTCACGGGCAATTTGCGCATAGTTGCTGGTCAGCGTGTGGGCGGACTTTTTGCCCTTCAAATCCGCAAAGGTGTGAATATCCTGATTGTTGTTATTCACGATAAGGACCGCTTTCGGCGTGATATAGGGTACAGAAAAATCATATTTCGCCTGGCGTTCCGGCGTAATCGAGACCTGATTAATCACCGCGTCGTAGCGGTTAGCATCCAGCCCGGCCACCAGACCGTCCCACTTGCCTTCAACGAACTCCGCTTTCACGCCAATCCTCCGGGCAATTTCACGCGCGATATCGACATCAAACCCCACCAGCTTGCCGGAGGTATCATGATAGGTAAAAGGCGGGAAGGTCCCTTCGGTGCCGACTTTAAACACCCCCGCCGATTTTATCTTCGCCAGGTTTTCGCCGGCGTAGACCGCGTGCGTCACGCTCAGCTGAATGGCGGTAGCCAGCAATGCGGTCATCAGTACTTTCATCATTCACTCCTTCATCTGGATTGCCGTGTTATTTTTTTAAATTTCCCAGGAATCGGGAAACGTCTCCGTCAGCGTGGAAATAAAAAGCTGCGTACGCGTTTTCCTGGCCCGGGTAAAAATGTCCCGCGAGGTCCCGCTCTCCACAATGTGGCCGGACTCGAGGAACACCACCTGGCTGGCAATATTTGCCGCCAGCCGAAGATCGTGGGTCGCCATCAGCATCGTCGTCCCCTCCTGCGCCAGCTGACGCAAAACGGCGATCACCTCCTGGGCTAGCTCAGGATCCAGCGCCGAGGTCGGTTCATCGCAGAGCAGCACTTTCGGCGAGGGGGCCATCGCCCGGGCAATGGCGACCCGCTGCTGCTGGCCACCGGAGAGCATCGCCGGCCAGGCATGGCGTTTGTGCGCCAGGCCGACTTTAGCGAGCAGCTCTTCCGCCCGCGCCCTGGCCCGTTCGCGGGGCCATTTCTGCACCACCATCAGCCCCTGCATAATGTTTTCCAGCACCGACAGATGCGGAAATAGCTGGAAGTTCTGAAAGACCATGCCGGTTTGCTGGCAAATACGACGAATGTCCTTTCTTTTTGGCGCCGCGGCGGGAGAGAAAATAATCTCCTCGTTGCCAATTGTTAATTTCCCGGCCTGCGCGATTTCCAGTAAATTAATACAGCGTAATAATGTACTTTTACCGCTGCCCGATGGACCAATCAGTGCCGTCACGCTGCCTTCCGCAATCGTTAAAGAAATATTATGCAGCACCTTCTGCTGGGCAAAACTTTTATCAAGTCCGGACAGCGTTATCATTATGCTCTTCCTTTATCAGCGTATTTCTTTCTAAACGTAATTCCAGCCGGGACTGTAAATACGCTAAGACTGAACTAATTAATAAATAGAGCAGGGCCGCTTCGCTATACAGAATCAGCGGCTGGTAGGTGACAGCGGCAATACGCTGGGCGGCTAAAAAGAGCTCCGGTACCGTAATCACCGATGCCAGCGAGGTATCTTTGACTAAGGAGATAAAGGTATTCGACAGCGGCGGCACCGCCACTCGCGCCGCCTGCGGCAGGATAATATAGCGCAGCGCTTGCCCCCAGCTCATGCCGATGGAGTGCGCCGCCTCCCACTGCCCTTTGGCGACCGATAGCAGCGTCGCCCGGATCACCTCCGAGGTAAAGGCGCCGACGTTCAGGGTAAAGCCGATAACCGCGGCAGGAAAGGCATCCAGGGTGATCCCGACGCTGGGCAGCGCGTAAAAAATCAGGAACAGCTGCACCAGCAAGGGGGTGCCGCGGATAATCCAGACATAAAAACGCACCACGCTTTTCAACGGTGCCGGGCCATATAAACGAATCAGCGCGACAATAAACCCCAGCAGCAGGCCGAGGAAAAAAGAAATTAAGGTTATGGGGATAGTAAAAACCAGCCCGGCATAAAACATCGGCCAAAATGAACTTATTACTAATGAAATAAATTCCGCCACATCTCACCTTTTCGCGCAGTCATCATTCTTTATTACTGCCCCAGCGGGGGGCAGCTTATTAAAAGAGCTTACCATGCACGCCAGCCCAGCAGCATGTATCAATACTGGCATTGAATAGCCGACTTTGTGCTTTAAGCTCCCCACCGGCGGCCGTCACTGCCGGTGTGTCGGCGCATCGTTGACGCCATCGGTGAAATAACGCAGCCGCCGGAATAATAAAAATGGTCAGCCGTAAAAACGTTCGTCCTGCTATAGAATATTTTCGCCAACCCTTTCCTGAAATAAAGATAAGCGCCGGGCGCGAGGCGCTAATTCGGTGAAAAATACGGCAAAAAAGGCCTTATCTGGAAATCAACACGCCCAGGCGGCTAACAGGCTTTCCCTCCGGATGGCCAAAAAGCATCTTATATTCCATTTTGCTCTTAATGACGGACAAATATTCTTTAAATTACCAATTTTGCAGACCTACCATTCAAATATCTCGATACGAATGGGCAAATTGTTATGTCAGTCTTTCACTCCGTTAGCGACCTGATTGGTCACACTCCGCTGCTTCAGCTGCACAAGCTGGATACCGGCCCCTGCAGCCTGTTTTTAAAGCTGGAAAACCAGAACCCGGGCGGGTCGATTAAAGACCGCGTCGCGCTGTCGATGATTAATGAGGCGGAACGGCTGGGTAAATTAAAGCCCGGCGGAACCATTATTGAAGCGACGGCCGGTAACACCGGACTGGGGCTGGCGCTGATCGCCGCGCAAAAAAATTATGCCCTGACGCTGGTGGTTCCCGACAAAATGAGTCGGGAAAAAATTTTCCATCTGCGCGCCCTGGGAGCCAAAGTGCTCCTCACCCGCTCGGATGTGACGAAGGGCCACCCGGACTATTATCAGGATTATGCGCGCCGCCTGGCGGATGAAACGCCGGGGGCCTTCTATATTGACCAGTTCAATAACGAAGCCAATCCGCTGGCGCACGCCACCACTACCGCGCCCGAAATATACGCTCAGCTGGACGGCGATATCGACGCCATCGTCGTCGGCGTCGGCTCCGGCGGCACCCTCGGCGGCCTGCAGGCCTGGTTTGCCAGACACTCGCCAAAAACCGAATTTATTCTTGCCGACCCGGCGGGATCGATCCTTGCCGACCAGGTTGAAACCGGGCGCTACGGTGCAACAGGCTCCTGGCTGGTCGAAGGGATTGGCGAAGACTTCATTCCACCGCTGGCCCATCTGGACGGCGTCCGTACCGCATATCGCATCAGCGATGGCGAAGCGTTCGCGACCGCCCGCCAGCTCTTACAAACCGAAGGCGTGCTGGCCGGATCGTCAACCGGCACCTTACTGAGCGCCGCGCTGCGCTACTGCCGGGCGCAGACCACCGCGAAACGGGTGGTGACCTTCGCCTGCGACAGCGGCAACAAATACCTCTCCAAAATGTTTAACGACGACTGGATGCGCCAGCAGGGCCTGCTGAGCCGGCCGCCGCGCGGCGATTTAAGCGATTTTATCGCCCTGTGCCACGATGAAGGGGCTACCGTCACCGCGGCCCCCGACGATACCCTCGCCGCCATCCTTGCGCGCATGCGTCTGTATGACATTTCCCAGCTGCCGGTGCTGGAAAACGGCCGCGTCGTCGGCATCGTCGATGAGTGGGATCTGATCAGCCACGTCCAGGGCGACAGCCAGCGCTTTTCGCTGCCCGTTCGGGAGGCGATGACCCGCAACGTAGAAACGCTGGATAAACACGCGCCGGAAAGCGCGTTGAAAGCCATTTTCGATCGCGGTCTGGTGGCCGTTATCGCTGACAACGAACGTTTTTTAGGTCTCATCACCCGCAGCGACGTGCTGACGACCTGGCGCAACCGACTTGAACACTAAGGACGAAAGATGAAAAATTTGCATACGTTGAGCGTACATAGCGGCGTCTTTAACGACGGGCACGGCGCCGTAATGCCGCCGATTTACGCTACCTCCACCTTTGCCCAACCCGCGCCGGGGCAACATACCGGCTATGAATACTCGCGCAGCGGCAACCCGACCCGCCACGCGCTGGAGACGGCGATTGCCGAGCTGGAGAGCGGCGCCCGCGGCTACGCGTTTGCGTCAGGCCTGGCGGCGATTTCCACCGTCCTCGAGCTGCTGGATAAAGACAGCCATCTGGTGGCCGTCGATGATGTCTACGGCGGCACCTATCGGCTGCTCGAGAATGTCCGCCGTCGCAGCGCGGGGCTGCGGGTCAGCTGGGTCAAGCCCGACGATCTGGCCGGTATTGAAGCGGCCATTCAGCCGGATACGCGCATGATCTGGGTCGAAACCCCAACCAACCCGTTGCTTAAGCTGGCGGATCTCAGCGCCATCGCGGCGATTGCCCGTCGGCACAATATTATCAGCGTCACCGATAACACCTTTGCCTCCCCGATCGTCCATCGCCCCCTCGAGCTGGGCTTCGATATCGTGGTGCATTCGGCGACGAAGTACCTGAACGGCCATTCCGACGTTGTCGCCGGGCTGGCGGTCGTCGGTGACAATCGCCAGCTGGCGGAGGAACTGGGCTATCTGCAAAATGCGGTGGGCGGCGTGCTTGACCCGTTCAGCAGTTTCCTGACGCTACGCGGTATCCGGACGCTCGCGCTGCGTATGGAGCGTCACAGCAGCAATGCGCTGGCCCTCGCCGAATGGCTTGAACAGCAGCCGCAGGTGGAGAAAGTCTGGTTCCCATGGCTGGCATCGCACCCCCACCATCAGTTGGCGCGCCGGCAGATGGCCCTGCCCGGCGGGATGATTTCGCTGGTGGTGAAAGGCGATGATGACTATGCGCAGCAGGTCATCAGCAAGCTGAAGCTGTTTACCCTTGCGGAAAGTTTGGGCGGTGTGGAAAGCCTGGTCAGCCAACCGTTCAGCATGACCCACGCCTCTATTCCGCTGGAACAACGGCTGGCCAATGGCATTACCCCTCAGCTGATTCGCCTTTCCGTCGGTATCGAGGATCCACAGGATCTGATCGCCGACTGGCAGCGCGCACTCAGTGAGTAAACAAAAAACCCGCCGGACGGCGGGTTTTTGCTTTTGCTGACAAGGCGGCGCCTATCAGCACTCAGCTAAACAGTTTGCCTTTCAGCAGACTCATACCCTCTGACAGTAGATCCTGCTGGGCGGGCGCCTCGCCCGCTGGCGATAAACCATCAACAATGTCAGGCAGATATTGCGCGATCAGCGCCGACGCGGTTTGCGGATCGATCCCGAGTTTCGCCCCGAGATCCTGCAGCGTAGAGGATCCGAATACCGAGGTCACCTGGTCACTGGAGACCGGCAAATTATTTTGCTGGCTAATCCACGACTCCACGATCTCGCCGAGGCCGCCGCTGCGGAATTTCTCCACAATTCCCTGAATCCCGCCCTGCTGCTGGATCCAGCTCATTATGGCCTGTAGCTGCTCCGCTTTACCGGCCTGGCCGCCCAGCATACCGCCGATTTGATCAAGTAATCCCATTGCAGACTCCGTATAAATGGGGGGTGGTTAATGAACGCCGATTTTCCCGTCTTACTTCGCCGGAATAATCAGTACCTGTCCCGGATAGATTTTGTCGGGATGGGTCAACATCGGTTTATTGGCTTCAAAAATCCGCGGATAGTCATTCGCGGAACCATACATGTTTTTGGCAATCGCGCTCAGGGTGTCGCCGGATTTCACCGTGTAGTAGCGGCTTTCCGCTCCGCTTTGCGTCACGGTAACGTTATCGCTGACCTGAGCAATACCGGTCACGTTACCCACCGCCACCATAATTTTCTCTTTATCCTCCTGCGAAGCCACGTCGCCGGTCACCGTGGCGGTACCATCTTCTGCCACGGCAATATTGACCTTGTCCGCGCCAGGCAGATTAAGCGCATCGATGTGCTTTTTCAGCTTGTCGGCCTGGTCCTCTTTGTCGCCGCCTGAAACCGCGTCCCAGATTTTCTCACCCGCTTCCTTCACAAAACTCAACAATCCCATATTCCCTCCTGTTACTGGCAATGACCTACGAAAAACTTATATCAGACCCAATAAGCGTAGTTCATAAATAGCGTTTTCCCTCTTTCAGTAGATACTCCACGAAACGGGTCAGCTTCGGCAGCGGGCGAAGATCCTGACGCCAGAGCAGATGTATCGGCCGTGGCCGCGGGGTATACGCCTCCAGCACCCGCACGAGTTTTCCACTGGCCAGCTCCTCGGCCAACAGAACTTCCGGCTGTAGCAACAGCCCGGCTCCGGCAATCGCCGCCATCCGCAGCGCATAGCCGTCATTGCAGCGCAGGATCGCATCGCGCTTCCAGCGCACCTCCGCTTGCGCGCCGGGCAGGATCCACTCATTCCGCGCGGTCCATACCGTATGGGACAGGCAGAGATGATCCACCAGATCCTCTGGCGCCGTGGGCGTGCCGTGGCGGGCGAGGTACGCGGGCGCAGCGCAAATCACCATCCGGTATGGACAGAGATATTTCGCCACCAGGTCGGTGTGGTGAATATCGCCAATGCGGATCGCCAGATCGAACCCTTCATCCACCAGATCGATCATCCGGTTGGTCAGATCCAGCTCCACGCGCACATCCGGCCACGCCTGTAAGAAAGCGGCGGTCAGCGGGGCGATCGCACAGGCGCCAAAGGAGGTCGGCGCGCTGATGCGCAGCGTCCCGGCGGGGGCAAGGCGCAGGCGTTCTACTGAACTTTCGGCAATCGACACCTGTTCAAGCACCCGCTTAGCCTCTTCATAGTAGACCCGACCGGCATCGGTCAGGCTTTGACGCCGGGTGTTGCGTTCCAGCAGGCGGGTAGCGAGCTGACGCTCGGTCAGGGCGATATATTTGCCGACCATCACCGCCGACATCTCCAGCCGCGATGCCGCTTCGGTAAAGCTGCCGCACTCCACCACGGCGATAAACGTCTCCATTCCGCGGAGCTTATCCATATTACAAACCTCTGGTTAGTAATCATCTAACTTTTAGCCAGTTTATCCGATGTCGGTTTCATTAAAGAATAGAGACTCACCACAGATAAGGAGTCAGCCATGAAAATCGTCGTTATTGGCGCCAGTGGAACCGTAGGCCGTGCGGTTACCGAAGAACTGAGCCGCCGCCATGAAGTCATCCGCGTCGCTCGTACCCAGGGCGATCGGCAGGTTGATATCACCTCCCAGGCGAGCGTCGAGGCGCTATTTGCAGACGTGGGTCAGATCGATGCGATTGTCTCGGCCACCGGCAGCCTGTTCTTTGGTCCGCTGGCGACGATGAGCGATCGGGATTTCAACCAGGGTTTGCAGGATAAGCTGCTGGGACAGATCCGCCTGGCGCTCACCGGCCAGCATTATCTGAAAGATGGCGGTTCGATTACGCTGATTAGCGGCATTGTCGCCCATGAGCCGATTGCTCAGGGGGTCAACGCCACCACGGTGAACGCCGGGCTGGAAGGTTTTGTCCGCGCCGCCGCCTGCGAACTGCCGCGCGGGATCCGCATCAACCTGGTCAGCCCCACCGTGCTGACCGAGTCGGCCGCGGCCTATGATGGCTTCTTCCCCGGCTTCGCCAGCGTACCGGCGACGACCGTCGCCCAGGCCTATCGCCGCAGCGTGGAAGGCGTGCAGAGCGGCCGGGTCTACACCGTCGGTTATTGAATTGCGGCGGGTAAAAATGCGCCTGAATCAGGCGCATACTCTTAAGAAATCGCCATCCAGCGGCGCAGGTTATCCAGCATCGCCAGACATTTTTCCAGTTCGCTCAGGGCAATAAATTCGTCCGGCTTGTGCCCCTGCTCCATGCTTCCCGGCCCGCAGATAAGCGTTGCCACGCCCGCCTCGTCAAACAGGCCGCCTTCGGTGCCAAAGGCGACGGTAGAGAACGCCTCGCTGCCCGCCCATTGCGCCAGCCAGCCGGCAAAAGCCGACTGCGGGTCGCTTAACAGGCCTGGATACTGGCTCAGCGCACGCAAGGTAATATTTGCCTCCGCCGCCACCGCCCGCATCGCCGGCACTAACTCATCGCCGGCATACGCCTGCAGCTCGCTAAGCGTCTGCGCAAGGGAGACATCCGGCAAATGGCGAATTTCAAAATCAAACTCGCAGCTTTCAGGCACAATATTGAGCGCTGCGCCCCCCTTAATCACCCCCACCTGCAGGGTGCTGTAAGGCGGGTCAAACCGGGGATCCTGCCTGAGCGCCAGCTTTTCACCCAGCATGCCTAAACGGCTAATCAGCTTTGCCGCATACTCGATAGCATTCACCCCACGAGGGGCATAGGCCGAGTGGCAAGCCTTACCGTGCACCTGGCAGCGCATGGCTAATTTGCCTTTATGGCCATAGACCGGGCGCATCTCCGTAGGCTCGCCGATGATGCACAACGCGGGCTTGTCTTTTGAGGCCTTAAGATGATCCACCAGGCTACGAACGCCAAGACAACCCACCTCTTCGTCATAGGAAAAGGCCAGATGCAGCGGCATGCTTAACGGCTGGGCGAGAAAGGCGGGAATAGAGGCCAGCACGCAGGCAATAAACCCCTTCATGTCGGTGCTGCCGCGCCCGTAGCACAGGCCATCGCGGAGGGTCAGCTGGAACGGCGGAACCGTCCAATGCTGACCGTCAACCGGCACAACGTCGGTATGGCCGGAGAGCATCACGCCACCCGGCCCCGGCGGGCCTAACCGGGCGTAGAGATTCGCCTTTTTACCTTCTTCATCGTAGAAAAGCCGGGTCTCAATGCCGAAACCGCCCAGAAGGCGGTTAATGTAGTCAATCATCTGCAGATTGGATTCACGACTGGTGGTATCAAACGCCAGTAGCGTGGCCAGAAGCGTTGTCACCTCATGATTCATCGCCTGGTACTCCGTAACTGGGGGCCTCCCGGGGATCGAGCGCGCGCGTAATATAGGCCTGCATCTGCGGTTCATACGCCTGCCAGAGCGCGGCAAGCTCAGCAACAGGATCGTGCTCGCTCCAGTCAACGCGCAGGTCCACCAGCGGCCATGAATAGTCATCCACGACTTTCACCGCCGCCGAGTGGACCGGCCCCGCTTCGCCGCCGCAGGCCAGTCCGGCCTGCAGCGCGGCAACCAGACGCATCGCCATTTCACCTTCGCTTTGCCCGAAGCCGGCGACCATCGCCTCAATCACCGAGGCGCTGGCCAGCATATTGCCAGCGGCAATGCAGTTCTCTCCTTCGGCAACGTGATAGATGCCCAGCGTCTTATCGCCGCTGAATGAGGCCGTCCTGCCGCTGGCATCGATGGCGATAATCTGCCGGTAGCGGCTAAAGTCATCCTCCGCCAGCGCTCTGCGTAGCGCCTTCTCTGGCTCTAAACCTTGTTCCAGTTGCGCCAGCGCCAGCTGGCCGAGCGCCGGCAAAGTGATGTTCTGGCTGGACACCGCCCCTACTCCGGCCTGCAGCCAGGGGCAGCGGGCACCGACGGCGATACTGGAGGAACTGATGGCAATACCAAACTGCCCGCTTTCCGGGCAGTATGCTGCGATAGAAAAGGTCATCGTCGCTCCTTATTTGACAAAATCATCGGGAATTACGGCAATCACATCGATCTCCATCAGCCATTGCGGCTGTGCCAGCGCGGAAATCACCAGCCCGGTGGAGATAGGGAAGACCCCTTTCAGCCATTTCCCCACCTCCTGATACACCGGCTCGCGGTAGCGCGGGTCAATAATATAGGTCGTGGTTTTCACGATGTGCGACAGATCGCTCCCCGCCTCTTCCAGCAGCTGCTTGACGTTTTTCATCGCCTGCTCGGCCTGCGCCTGCGGATCGCCCAGCCCCACGAGGTTACCGGCAAAATCGGTCCCCACCTGTCCACGCACATAGACGGTATTCCCGGCGCGAACCGCCTGACATAAATCGTTATCGAGAGTCTGATTGGGGTAGGTCTCTTTGGTATTAAACATGCGAATGCGGGTATGCGTCGGCATCATTTTTATCCTCTAAGTAAGCGGGTGTTCAGCGCTGGCCGGCATCCCGGTACTGGCTGTATTTACGCTGGGTGGCGATATGGTCGGCGATGTGTTTCGCGTCATGCCACACGCCCCAGATGAAGGTCGAGCCACGGCGTGACAGCCACGGCAGTCCGAGGAAATAGACCCCGGGCTCGCTGGAGACGCCGCGTTGATGCTGCGGACGATGGTGCTCATTAAAGGCATTCACGTTGAGCCAGCTGTAATCCACGGCGTAGCCGGTCGCCCAGATAATGGTGGTGATGCCCGCGTCCGCCAGGTTCAGAGAGAGGATCGGCGAGGTCATGCACGGCGGGTCAGGTAAAAACTCGCGGGCGGCAGGTTCTTCCGGCAAATCCAGGCCATTGGCCGCGATGTAGGCATCCGCGGCATCCAGCAGCGCGAGGTAGTTCTCATCCCCGCGACGGATGTTGTCGCACAGATCCGGCTGGAAGGTGGCGGTACCGGATACAAAGTCTTTTGTCAGCCCCACCAGGGTGATACCGCGCTGCGCCAGCTCGCGAAAATCCACCGTGTGGCCGCCGTGGGCGCCGCTGACCGCAATCGTAACATGTTCTTTACCCGGGGCGCTGGCAGGCGCATCCCACAGCCCCAGCACCCCCAGCCACCAGCAAAAGTCGCGGTTGCGATAAGCGCGCGGCGGACGGTCGTGGGCGCCCACGGATAAATAGACCTCGCGACCGGCACGCAGGAGTTCGTCGGCAATCTGTACCCCGGAGGAGCCCGCCCCGACGACCAGCACGGCACCGGCCGGGAGCTGCGCAGGGTTGTAGTAGCCGGCGGAGTGAATTTGATGAATTCCGGGCTCTTTCGGCGCGATTGGCGGAATGACCGGTTTCTGGAAGGGCCCGGTGGCGGCCACAATACGCTGTGCCTCAATGACCCCCGCGGTGGTTTCAATGGTAAACCCCGGGCGCCCGCTGTTGCGTACCGCGCTCTTCACCTCAACGCCGGTACGCACCGGCAGAGCGAATTCCCGGACGTAATCTTCAAAATAAGCCGCCACCTCGTCCTTCGGAATAAAGCTGTCAGGGTCAGCGTCTTTAAATTCCATCCCCGGGAAGCGGTCATGCCACGCCGGGCCGTTCGCCACCAGCGAATCCCAGCGCCCGGTGCGCCAGGCTTCGGCAATACGCTTTTTTTCGATAACCAGATGCGAGATCCCAAGCTTCGTCAGATGCTCACTCATGGCAATACCGGCCTGGCCTCCGCCAACGATCAGCGTATCAATCTCTGTTTTTTCTACGGTCATAATGTGTCCTTCGAATGGTGTTCAATCGCCAGGAATAAACCACTGCGCAGGACCGAGGTTAATAAAGCGTAACAATCAGGTAAATTATTATAAATTTAGAACCTGAGAATAAAATAGTGATGCAGAGCGCAGCACGTTGAATCTACAAGATAAAAACAATATTCCCCCTCAAACCGGGTAAAAATATAATGAGTCAAAGGGCGAATTCTCCAGGAAAAATAAATAGCAAGTTTTTCGGCATATAAAAAATATCGCCAGAGGATCGTTTTTTCCTGTTCAGAAAACCCGCTACCGGCGAGCCATACGGCTCCTCACCCTGACACGGCGGCCCGGAACCTTGTTCCGGTTCGGGATGGTCAGCGGATGATGCGCCGCTGTTTTCCGTTATTTTTCGTCATCGTTAATGCGGCGCCGTTAACATAGTGTCGCATCGTCGGCGATATTCACTATTAAAGGCCAATCCCGGGGAGATATACGCCGTAAGCGGCCCAACGATCGGCCGCCATTTATTTTTTAGCGATGCATATGATGACTCTGAATACTCCTGCGGCGAATGCGCTCACCTGCTCTTTTATCGCTGTGCAGCGCCTGCCTCCCTCAGTCCGCAGGCGAAGTGATGCCAGCGGGATGACATCCGCTTTCCACAGCGGGTACACTCAGGTTCCCGTTTCCCCTTCGCGACTGAGCTATGCTAAAGAAATTACCATTTATTATCCCGCCGTTGGCGCTTATCGCGCTGCTTGCCTGGTGGCTCACGCCGCACTACTCCGCAGAAGATGAGGCTTACTACCGCTCGGTTTTCTGCGTCATCGATCGTCACGATAGTGGGACGTTTCTCCGCGACATGGAAAACATCGTCGAAGGCGGCAACTCGGATTATGCCCTGCACAAAACCCATTTTATTCCGGCGCTGGCCGAGCGAATGCGCCAGACCTGGCTACAGTTAAGTCAGGAAGAGCAGGACAGTATCCGTGAGGATCAGCAGCGCTGCCGTCAGCTGATGAGCGAAAAGCAGCAGGGTTAAACCTTACCCTGTTAACCCGTCGGTCAGGGGGATACGCGGCGGCCTGCCCGGTATTCCCGCGCCGCCCGCCTTTTCCCCGGAAAAAGTACGGAAATAATCTCCTGCCGACGAGCATAAAAAAGAGTTGATCTGATATGCACAAACTCTTACTTTGCTAAGCAGTTTTCACACGAGATAAGACGATGCCGACAATTACAGCCAGCAGTATGCAAGAAGCGAAGGAATTAATAACCTGTGGAAAATACAGAGAAATCGTGCTGAATTTTGATATTGATGCTGATGATTTCTTTACTCTCGCCACCTCCCAGCAGGCAACAAAAGTCACCATACTCAACAGAAACAACCACTCACCGGTCAAAGCAGAAAAATAATAAAACCTCTGAGGTATTTTTTATGTGGCTATTTATTGGCACACTCGCCATCGCCTTTCTCTCCTCCCTAATGCTCATTTGGCTCGACGATCGCATCGCTGAGCGGGACTAATTCCTGTTCCGACGCTCACCCCCTCTCCACAAACAGGCTCGTCTTCCGTTACCGGGACGACGAGCCGCGTGCTTGTCCCAGCCATGCGCTGACCGCAGCTGCCAACGCCATATAGCCCACGAGGGAGAATCCGGGCAGGATAACGCGCGGCGGTAGTTCGCTGGCGCGGCAATACTGTCACCCCGCGTGAGGCTGGCGCGGATAAAGGTCCGTTGCGGTGGAAAATCGGCGCTAAAATCATCCCACAGGGTCTCATCCAGCATAAATCCAGGGAGCAATACCACGGGCAGGGCATCAAGGCTCATCGGCTCATCCGGCGTTTTGCCGTTCATCACCGGACTCTGCGCCGGGCGGCGCAGAGTCAACTCAGGCAGGTTACAGCGATTTCGCCAGCCGTTCGACGGCGGTCATCAGCCCCTCTTCCGACACCGTAGAGTAGGAGAGACGCAGCGTGCGGGTATCCGGGTTATCGTTATAAAACGCTTCGCCAGGCACGTAGACCACGCCGTTTGCGAGGGTCTTTTTCATCCATTCCATGGTATCGAACGGATAGCGGAAACGGGCCCACAGGAACATACCGCCTTTTGGTCGGCTGAACTCGATGTGCTCGCCCAGACGGGATTCGAGAGCGTCAGCCAGCGCCACGCACTTCTTACGATAATCTTCGCGGATCAGCGCGATCTGGCTATCCAGGCGGTTCATCGTCAGATATTCCGCGGTGATCACCTGAGATAACATATTGGTGTGCAGATCCGCCGCCTGCTTGACGATCACCGTCTGCTGCGCCAGCCAGTCCGGCATCACGATCCAGCCGATCCGCATTCCCGGCGCGAGGATTTTGGAGAAGGTCGAGGTGTAGACCACCCGATCTTCACAGCCCAGCTCGACCGCGTGCTGATACAGCGGACGGCGCACTTCATCGGTGAAACTGATTTCACCGTACGGATCATCTTCGATAATGACAAAATCATACTGCTTCGCCAGGGCAACCAGACGACGCCGACGATCTTCACTCAGGGTTTTACCGCCCGGGTTACCGAAGGTCGGCACCAGATAAACGGCTTTCACACGGGTGGTCGTCAGCAGATCCGCCAGCTGTTCAACCAGCATCCCGTCATCATCGGTATCCACGCTGAGAATATTCGCCTGCGCCAGCTGGAAGACCTGCAGCGCCGCCAGATAGGTCGGACGCTCGACGACGATCGCATCGCCCGGATCGAGCAGGGTACGAGCCACGATATCCAACGATTGCTGTGAACCGGAGGTGATATAGACATGGCTTGCCGGACAGGCCACGCCGCGCGTCTGGCACAGCTCGCTCACCGCCTGACGCAGCGGCGGGTAGCCTTCGGTCAAACCATACTGGAATGCATCATTGAAACGCCCCCCCATCACCTGCTGCACCGCCAGATTCAGACCTTCGGTATCAAAAAGCTCCGGGGCAGGGATCCCGCCCCCCAGGGAGATCACGCCAGGCAGTTTACTGTGCTTGAGAAGTTCGCGGACGGCGGAGGGTTTGAGTTCACCCGCGCGGGCGGCGAGTCGCCGATCGTGCATATTATTTTCCTTTTCTGTTTCTGTCTTGTTGTTGTATTGGTAGCTCATAACATAGCTTGCTTGCAGGATTTGTCGCCCGGACAGGCCGTTCAGACGCTATCCGGGCAGCCGGTTACCGGCCGTCTTTGTCTTTCAGCACAATTAACGGTTCGATATCACTCTCTTTTTTGACCACCAGCGAATCATCGCCGCGCAGGCAGGTACCGCCGTAGTTACCGCCGACGGTAAAAGTACAGACCTGAATGTATTTACCATCCACCTTCGGCAGGCACCATAGCTGCTGGTAAATATTCTTACGATCGACAAATTTCCCGCTGGTTTTATCCAGCACTTCGTCTTGCGGACCAATCAGGTCGATATTGCTGCCGCAGCGCCCGGAGATAGGTTTCACCGCATAGCCGGTTTTCGCCAGCTCTTCGTTGACCACAAAATCGGTATCCAGCAGATAGCGATGATGCGGGAACAGCGACCACAGCACCGGCAGAATCGCTTTGTTGCCGGGGATCACCGTCCAGAGCGGTTCAAATACCAGGACTTCCGGGCGCAGCAAGACGTCAATCAGCCGTACCTCCCCTTGCGGATGCCCGGTACGGATCGGCACCGCGGCATACTCGTCGGCGCTGACTTCGCGCACCTGTTCGATGGCGGTTTCCCAGGCCCAGGTTTTCCAGACGCAGTTTACCAGGCGCCCGTCCGCGTCGATCAGCTGTCCGGCGGCGTCCCAGCGCAGTTCATCAAGGCCAAAGAGGATTTTACTCTCGAAGCCGGCCTGGGTGAGCGAGCGCTGGATAAAGCGGGCGTGATAGTTCTCCTCCAGATCCTTATCCTGCATGATATGCACGAAAGGACGGGCCCGACTGTGCTTCCAGGCGCCCGCCAGCTCGTCCAGCAGGTTTTCCGCCGGGTTATGCCCGGTGCCGTAATAGCCCTGTTTCAGCCACTGCTCGAGGATCAGACCGCCTTCGGTATGGCAGGAGGCGGAGTCGGCATTGTATTCATAGACCTTCAGCCCGCGCTCATCCATACAGAAATCCATGCGCCCGGTAATCATATGATGACGACGTCGTTGCCAGGAGAGACGCAGGCGCGGCCAGAGGATTTTGGGGATATCGAACAGCGCCAGCAGGTTGTCATCTTTCATCACCTTGTCGGTGGCGTGCAGGTACATCAAATGCAGCTCATTGGTCGCTTTGATCAGCTCCTGCTCGGCGCTTTCGGTGATAGTGAAATACTGGTAGGGGTCTTGATTAATGAAGTGACCGTTGGCTTCAACGTAGGCTTTTTGCAGCGCGTCCTTCTCGTTCAGCCAGTTACCGCGGAACTGGCCTTTATTCGGCAGGCGCGCCCCGTGGATCGCCATCGCTTCACCGGGCAGGACCGGCTGCGGCAGACTGTGCTCGGTGTCGGCGGTCTGAATCATCCAGCCCAATATCTCCGTATCGGCAAAGGTATCCTTGATGGTGTAGAGGCCGTCTTTGACCTCCAGCGTGAGTTCACGGGTCCATTGCTGGCCCTGCGGCAGCGCGGTGTGAATCACGTTTTGCTCGGCGATTCTGACCTTATTGCCGACCAGTTGGGTAATCACCGCGACATGGCCGGTATGTTTAAACTCACCGCCCTTTTGCCAGATCAGCAGGGAGCCGGCTATCGGCGGACGGCGGGAACCATTGGCGAAGGCCTGGAGCGGCAGAATATTGTCATTAACCACTTCGCGCAGAAAGCGCAGGGAGAAGATTTCATAGGCCATGCCGACATCGGTAAAGACAAAGCCGTAGGTGAGAAACAAAAAGCGGCGGGCGAACTCGACGCACTGCCATTTGTGCCCCATATACTCATTGCCGATGTAACTGCGGAACGTCGCGTCATCCGGATAGTCTCGCGGATTTAAGCTACTGTAATTCGATGAATAAATTGCTACGCCGCCCGGCGCGTAGCCTAACAATGTACCAAAAGGGGCATCGCTGCTAGTCGATCCTTTACTCATTAGCCTGACCTCAAATTAATGCAGCCCGGGCAGTTGGCGGAACAAAACTCCCTCTTCTTATCCTGCCGCAGGCACTTACCAGACAGAGGTGGAATCATAATACCACTCATTCGATTCGCTATTTGTGCCCTGTGGGAAAATAACCCGGCGCCTTCAGGTAAAAGTGATATCGTTATTTGAGATATCTCCCGGTAATACTTCGGGTTGCATCGGCGTTGATGGCAACACGAATGAGACAGGGAAGAACAACGAATAACGCAAACGTCAGGAGTTGATTATGAGCACACAACCTCATCTGCAAGCCCAACCGCTGGTCTGGGGCCACGGCCCGCGTACTTTTGAAGTTTTCCTCGAACCAACCTGCCCGTTTTCAGTCAGGGCCTTCAACAAGCTCGACGACCTGCTGGATGAAGTCGGCGCCGATAATGTGACGATCAAGATTCGTCTGCAGTCCCAGCCGTGGCATCTGTTTTCCGGCGTCATCGTACGCTGTATCCTTGCCGCCTCCACCCTGCCGCACGGCAGAGAGCAGGCGCACAAGGTGCTAAAGGCGGTCGCCGCTCATCGCGAAGAGTTTGAATTTACCGACCACTGCAGCGGGCCGAATATGGATGCCACGCCGCAACAAATTATTGAGCGCATCGAACGTTACAGCCACGTTCAGCTCGCAGCGGCCTTTGCTCGCCCGGAACTGCAGACGGAGATCAAATGGCATTGCAAATACGCGCGGCAGAATGGTATCCATGTCTCGCCGACCTTTATGGTCAACGGCCTGGTCCAACCGGACCTCGGCAGCGGTGACGATATCAGCGTGTGGGCCGAGCGGATTATGGCCTGAGCCCCGTGCAGCCGCCCCGGTAGCGCCAGGATTACCGGGGCGATAGCGGCCTGAGGCCGGCGGTATTAAGCCTCACTGTGTTAAACCCGCGTTGTCACTCCTGCTACACTCCTTCAACACCTCACTAAAAAGGCAGGTCATCATGTCAGAGAATAACTATCAACCACCTAAAGTGTGGGAATGGAAGCAAAACAACGGTGGCGCGTTCGCCAACATTAACCGTCCCGTCTCCGGCGCTACTCATGAAAAAGCGCTGCCGGTCGGCTCACATCCGCTACAGCTGTACTCTCTGGGAACGCCAAATGGCCAGAAGGTGACGATTCTGCTGGAAGAGCTGCTGGCGCTGGGCGTCAGCGATGCGGAATACGACGCCTGGCTGATTCGCATCGGTGAAGGCGATCAGTTCTCCAGCGGCTTTGTGGAAGTGAACCCCAATTCAAAAATTCCCGCGCTGAGCGACCACTCCACCACTCCGCCGACCCGCGTGTTTGAATCCGGCAGCATCCTGCTTTACCTCGCAGAGAAGTTCGGCTTCTTCCTGCCGAAAGATCCCGCCGGCCGGACCGAAACGCTTAACTGGCTGTTCTGGCTACAGGGCGCTGCCCCGTTCCTCGGCGGCGGCTTTGGTCACTTCTATAACTATGCGCCGGTGAAAATCGAGTACGCCATCGACCGCTTCACCATGGAAGCCAAACGCCAGCTCGACGTGCTGGATAAACAGCTCGCCCGTAACCGCTATGTGGCCGGGGAAGAGTACACCATCGCCGATATGGCCATCTGGCCGTGGTACGGTAACGTGGTGCTGGGAGGGGTGTATAACGCAGCCGAATTCCTTGACGCCGGAAGCTATAAAAACGTCCTGCGCTGGGCGCAGGACGTGGGCAACCGCCCGGCAGTAAAACGTGGCCGTATCGTTAACCGGACTAACGGCCCGCTTAACGAACAGCTACATGAGCGCCACGACGCCAGCGACTTCGACACCCGGACCGAAGATAAACGCCAGGCGTAATGCGCCAGCGACCGGGGGCCTCGGCCTTCGGTCGTTAACTTTCCAGCCGGTATCCGGCCATAAAGTAGCGCATCGCGGTGCAGGAATGTCCCTCCTTGAAAAAATCCATCACCATATTCCTGTCCAGACCATAGCGGCGGGTCAGAATCCCGGCCTCCCACGCGCTAAGCTGACGATCGCCGGTTTGTTCAAACATGCGCTGAGAATAGCCGAGCACAAACCCGCGCTTATAATCCGCACAAAAACCGGCCGCATTGCTGGCGCTTTCGGCCTGAGAGGCCTTTAGCCCGGCCATTAAACCTTTACCAAAATGGTTATCCATCGCTTTCACCCCCAATCGTTATATACAAAATTATATGGCGATTTTTTGAGCGAGTGCTAGCGCTATTTCCCCCATTTTTAGCTGAGGTATTGCGCAAACCACGCCAGGGTTCGCTGCCAGGCAAGCTCGGCTGCCGCCCGGTCATAGCGCGGCGTGGAGTCATTATGGAAGCCGTGATTGACCTGCGGATAGACGTAGGCCTGATAGACCTTATGCTGCGCCTTCAGCGCCTCTTCATAGGCGGGCCAACCGTCGGTGATCGGTTTATCCAGTTCCGCGTAGTGCAGCAGCAGCGGCGCATGAATTTTGGCTACGTCATTAAGCGGCGGCTGGCGGCCGTAAAACGGCACCGCGCAGGCCAGTTCCGGGATCGCGACGGCGGCAGCGTTGCAGACGCCTCCCCCGTAACAAAACCCGGTTATCCCCACCTTGCCGTTCGCCTGCGGGTGTTTTTCCATAAAGGCGACGGCGGCAAAAAAGTCGTTCATCAGCTTCAGCGGATCGACTTTCTGCTGAAGCTCGCGCCCTTCATCATCGTTGCCGGGATAGCCGCCGACCGAGCTCAGACCATCCGGCGCCAGCGCGATATAGCCCGCCTTTGCCACCCGTCGGGCGACATCTTCAATGTAGGGGTTAAGGCCGCGATTCTCATGAACCACCACCACGGCCCCGGGTTTCGCGGTCAGTTTCGTCGGCACCACCAGGTAGGCGCGAACCTCTCCGTGGCCGTCAGGAGAAGGGTAGTGAATATATTCCGCACGAATATCGGGATCGGTAAACGGTACCTGTTCAGCAAGCGCATAGTTGGGTTTAAGCAGATTAAACAGCGCCAGCGCGGTCATTCCGCCCACGGCATATTTCCCGGCCAGCTGTAAAAACTGCCGTTTACTGATTTTGCCGTGGGCGTAATAGTCGTAATACTCCAGTAGTTCTTGCGGAAAATCTTTCGCCGTCAGTCGCGTCATCGTTTGTTCTCCGGAAATAAGGCCCCTTTAAGCAAAGCATAAGCTCGCGATGACGCCAGCAATCTTGCGCATTGTGATCCAGCAAACGCCGCCGAAGTGCCATACTAGTTAATATAGAAACAATGTTTTAACTCAATAAGGAGAGATGATGTCCTGGTTAGCTGACCCCACCCGCTACGAGCGGATGCAGTATCGCTATTGTGGTAAAAGCGGTTTACAGCTGCCCGCGTTATCGCTGGGGCTGTGGCACAATTTTAGCCACGGCAACGCGCTGGATGACCAACGCGCCCTGCTGCGTAAGGCTTTTGATCTGGGTATTACCCATTTCGACCTGGCCAATAACTACGGCCCGCCTCCCGGCAGCGCCGAGGAAAATTTTGGTCGCCTGCTGCGCGAGGATTTTGCCGCCTACCGTGACGAACTGATCGTGGCCACCAAAGCGGGCTATACAATGTGGCCCGGTCCCTACGGTAACGGCAGCTCGCGAAAATATCTGCTGGCCAGCCTTGACCAGAGCCTCAAGCGTATGGGGCTGGATTACGTCGACATTTTCTATTCACATCGCGTCGATGAAAATACGCCGATGGAAGAGACCGCCGCGGCGCTGGCGCAGGCGGTGCAGAGCGGTAAAGCTTTATATGTCGGCATCTCCTCCTATTCGCCGGAACGCACCCAGCAAATGGCCGCGCTGCTGCGCGAATGGAAAATCCCACTGCTTATTCATCAGCCCTCCTATAACCTGCTTAACCGCTGGGTCGACAGCAGCGGCCTGCTGGATACCCTCGAGGAGCATGGCGTCGGCTGCATCGCCTTTACCCCGCTGGCGCAAGGCCTGCTGACCGGCAAGTATCTCCAGCAGATCCCGGAAGGTTCGCGGATGTTCTATGAAGGGAAAAGAGACCGCGGCCTGACGGAAAATATGCTCAGCGAGGCAAACCTGCGCAGTCTGCGTTTATTGCAGGAGATGGCCCACCGCCGCGGGCAGAGCATGGCGCAGATGGCGCTGAGCTGGCTGCTGAAAGACGGCCGGGTGACGTCGGTACTGATTGGCGCCAGCCGCCCACAGCAGCTAGAAGAGAACGTGCAGGCGCTGCAAAATCTGGCCTTTAGCGCCGAAGAGCTGGCCCAGATCGACCAGCACGTGGCGGACGGCCAGCTCAATTTATGGCAGGCCTCGTCGGATAAATAAACCGTTCACCCGGCGGGCTGTCCCATGCCGCCGGGCAGACGAAATCAGTGCTTAACCTTGGTCAGGCGATCGAGATAGCCCATCACAAACGCCGACAGCACAAAGGTCAGATGGATAATGACATACCACATCAGCTTGTTGTCCGGCACGTTTTTGGCATCCATAAATACCCGCAGCAGATGGATCGAGGAGATCGCAACGATAGAGGCCGCCACCTTATTTTTCAGCGACGTAGCGTCCATTTTGCCCAGCCAGCTGAGCTTTTCTTTTCCTTCGTTGATATCCAGCTGGGAGACGAAATTTTCGTAGCCGGAGAACATCACCATCACCAGCAGTCCCCCCACCAGCGTCATATCCACCAGCGACAGCAGGGTAAGGATCAGATCCGACTCACCCACGCTGAAAATATGCGGCAGGATGTGGAGAATCTCCTGAAAAAATTTGATCGACAGCGCAATCAGCCCCAGAGAAAGGCCAAAATAAACCGGTGCCAGCAACCAGCGCGAGGCATACATAGTATTTTCCAGAAAGCGTTCCATAAGATCCTGTGAGTTAACCAAAACGGCCGCCATTATATCGCAACCCGCCGGCGCGAATACAACAGCCAGCCCGCGTAGCCGGTGAGCTGCGGGCATAAAAAAGGCTGGCGCAAGGCCAGCCTGGGGAGATCGGTCGGGGAGTTACTGCGCTTTAACGGTTTCTTCACCCACCAGACCAATCTTCAGATAACCCGCCTGATGCAGGGTATCCATGACTTTCATCATCGTCTCATAGTCCACGGTTTTATCCGCGCGGAAGAAGACGGTGGTGTCTTTTTTACCGTCAGTCAGCGCATTCAGCGCGCCGATCATGCTCTCTTCGGTCACCGGGTCGTTGCCGAGGAACATGGTTTTATCCGCTTTCACCGACAGATAAATCGGTTTTTCCGGGCGCGGCTGAGGCTGGCTGGAGGAGGCCGGCAGGTTCACCTTCACATCCACCGTGGCCAGCGGCGCGGCCACCATGAAGATAATCAGCAGCACCAGCATAACGTCGATAAACGGCGTCACGTTGATGTCATGCATCTCGCCGTTATCATCGAGGTTTTCGTTAAAATGCATCGCCATAAAGCATCAACCTACCCGTAATTTCTGCGCGGTACGCACCGGCGTAGTGCCGCTGGCGCTGAGGTCCAGATCGCGGCTTTGCAGCAGCAACACCTGGGCGGCGACATCGCCGAGAGTGGCTTTGTAGCTGCCGATCATGCGGGCAAAGATGTTGTAGATAACCACCGCCGGAATCGCGGCAAACAGGCCGATAGCCGTCGCCAGCAGCGCTTCGGCGATACCCGGTGCGACAACCGCGAGGTTGGTGGTCTGCGTCTGGGCGATACCGATAAAGCTGTTCATGATGCCCCAGACGGTACCAAACAGCCCGACGAACGGAGAAATCGCCCCGATGGTCGCCAGGTAACCGTTGCCGCGGCCCATATAACGGCCCACAAACGCCACGCGGCGCTCAAGGCGGAAACCGGTACGTTCTTTAATACCTTCGTTATCTTCGACGCCTGAAGAGAGTTCCAGTTCGTTCTGCGCTTCGTTAATCAGCTGGCAGCTTAAGCTCCTGGCATGGAAACTGTTGGCAATATCGCTGGCCTGATCGAGGGAACGAGCTTCGCTCAGCAGTTGCTGTTCGCGCTTGAGGCGGCGCTTGCTGGAGAGAATTTCAGCACCCTTGCCGAAGAAGATAGCCCATGTCACAACCGACGCCAGAATCAGGCCGATCATCACCACCTTTACGACAATATCGGCATGATGATACATACCCCAAACGGACAGATCCGCCTGCATCAAATTATTACCCACACTGAATCTCCACGACGTAAATCATAAATTCTGAGCATAATAATATCAAAACGGCATCGAATTGATAGTGGTTCTCATTAGTATTTACACTGTGCAGCAAATCACGTTTATATTCCCTGCGCTTACGCAGAAAAAAAGTTGTCAACGGCGCGTTTGGTAAAATTTTCGCCTGTATCAGCGCTTCCCCGGTACACAATGGGGTAATCATGCTAGTTTAGACGTCCAGACGTATAAAAACAGGTTTGAAAAACATGGCTGACAAACATCTTGATACTACGCTCGTCAACGCCGGGCGCAGTAAAAAATATACCCAGGGCTCGGTAAACAGCGTGATTCAGCGTGCTTCGTCGCTGGTTTTCGATACCGTCGACGCTAAAAAGCACGCCACCCGCAACCGGGCGAAGGGCGAGCTGTTTTACGGTCGTCGCGGCACGCTCACCCATTTTTCCTTGCAGGAAGCGATGTGCGAGCTGGAGGGCGGCGCCGGCTGCGCGCTGTTCCCGTGCGGCGCGGCAGCGGTCGCCAATACGATTCTGGCTTTTGTCGAGCAGGGCGACCATGTCCTGATGACCAATAGCGCCTATGAACCGAGTCAGGATTTCTGTACCAAAGTTCTCGCCAGACTCGGCGTTACCACCAGCTGGTTTGACCCGCTGATTGGCGCCGATATCGCCCGCCTGATCCAGCCCAATACCCGGGTGGTGTTTCTTGAGTCCCCGGGTTCGATCACCATGGAGGTGCATGACGTCCCGGCGATCGTCGCTGCCGTCCGCAGCGTGGCGCCAGAGGCGATTATCATGATCGACAACACCTGGGCGGCGGGCGTGCTGTTTAAAGCGCTGGATTTCGGCGTGGATATCTCGATTCAGGCCGCCACCAAGTACCTGATTGGCCATTCCGACGCGATGGTCGGTACCGCGGTGTCCAATGCCCGCTGCTGGGATCAGCTGCGGGAAAATGCCTATCTGATGGGGCAAATGGTCGATGCCGATACCGCCTATATGACCAGTCGGGGCCTGCGAACCCTGGGCGTGCGCCTGCGTCAGCATCATGAAAGCAGCCTGCAGATCGCCGAATGGCTGGCGCAGCATCCGCAGGTCGCCCGCGTCAACCACCCGGCGCTGCCGGGAAGTAAAGGCCACGAGTTCTGGCAGCGCGACTTTAGCGGCAGCAGCGGTCTGTTCTCTTTTATCCTCAATAAACACCTGACCGATGCCGAGCTTTCCGCCTATCTCGACAACTTCAGCTTGTTCAGCATGGCCTACTCCTGGGGCGGTTTTGAATCGCTGATTCTGGCCAACCAGCCGGAGCAAATTGCCGCGATCCGCCCGGGAGCTGAAGTCGATTTCAGCGGCACGCTGATTCGGGTCCATATAGGTTTAGAAAATGTTGACGATCTGCTGGCGGATTTAGCGGCGGGCTTCTCCCGTATCGTGTAAAGTGACAGCAAGTGGCAACAATGGCGGACGTTCTGTTAAAAACGGCCGCTTTTGTTGCGCCCGAGATCAAGGTGTTCGGGCCGCTTCAGGAGTACACTAGTCAAAAATACGGTACCACTTAGGAAAGTCCATGGTTGTCATTCAAGAGATTGTCGCCGCGCTGTGGCAACATGATTTTGCCGCACTGGCGAACCCTCAGGTTGTCGGTTTTGTGTATCTGGTTATGTTCGCGACCCTGTTTCTGGAAAACGGTCTGCTGCCGGCCTCGTTTTTACCCGGCGATAGCCTGCTGCTGCTCGCCGGCGCGCTGATCGCCAAAGGCGTCATGGACTTTGTGCCCACTCTCGCGATCCTGACCGTGGCGGCCAGCCTCGGCTGCTGGCTCAGCTATCTGCAGGGGCGCTGGCTCGGCAATACCGCCACCGTCAAAGGCTGGCTCGCCCATCTGCCGCAAAAATATCATCAGCGTGCCACCTGCATGTTTGACAAGCACGGTCTGCTGGCGCTGCTCGCCGGGCGTTTTCTGGCCTTCGTGCGCACCCTGCTGCCCACCATGGCCGGCATTTCCGGGCTCTCAAACCGCCGTTTCCAGTTCTTCAACTGGCTGAGCGCGCTGCTGTGGGTGGGTGTGGTCACCGGCCTGGGATATGCCCTCAGCATGATCCCGTTCGTCAAACGCCATGAAGATCAGGTGATGACCTGTCTGATGATTCTGCCGATCGCCCTGCTGGTTGCCGGGCTGGTGGGCACTCTGGTCGTGGTTATCAAGAAAAAATTCTGCAGCGCCTGACCGCGCGAACCCGGGAGCGACGCTGCGCCGCCTTCCCGGGTTCGGCAGCCGCCGCTCCTCGCCCGTCACATTCCCTGAATCATTCTGATCCGCGCGGCGTCTTCGCCCGGCGTCATGCCGAAATAGCGTTTAAACTCACGGCTGAACTGGGAGGCGCTTTCGTAGCCGACCCGCATCGCCGCCGCGCTGGCCTTCATGCCATCGTGGATCATCAGCATCCGCGCCTTATGCAGGCGATAGCTTTTGAGATACTGCAACGGCGAGGTGCTGGTCACCGATTTGAAATTATGATGAAACGCCGAGACGCTCATATTGGCTTCCGCCGCCAGCTGGTCGACGCTGAGGTTCTCGGTGTACTGGCTTTCAATGCGTTTCAGGACGCGGCTGATCAGGCTGAAATGGGTTTGCCGGCTCACCAGCGCCAGCAGCGCCCCGCCGCACGGCCCGGTGAGCACGTAATAGAGCATCTCGCGGATAATCTGTTTGCCCAAAATACGCGCATCCAGCGGGCGTTCCATCACATCCAGCAGTCTTTCCGCCGCACACAAGATCTCCTCCGATAAGGCTGCCGAGTTGATCCCGCTCGAAGCCATCGCCGGCTGAAACAGCTCATCCTCACCAATATCCATCAGCAGCTCCTGGAGCTGGAGAATATCCACATTCAGCCGCATCCCTGCCAGCGGAACCTCGGGGGTGGCGAAGGTCTCGCACTCAAAGGGGAGCGGTACCGTCAGCAGCAGGTATTCATTGGTGTCATAGCGAAAAGTCCGCTCGTTGATGTAGCCAATTTTATGCCCCGAAAAGAGAAAAACAATGCCGGGCTGGTACATCACCGGCGTGCGGGTACCCGGCTGCGTACCGTAGAGCAGGCGAATATCGGGCAGCAGCGTACTGAGTTTTTCCTCATTTTCTTTCAATGCGTTAACTTTTTCCGTCAACAGCTGGCATATCTCGGCGCGGTTCATTTACGGGGGTTCTCCAGACGTTTTTGCACTCTTGCATTGTGCGCACTTTCCTGCCTTTTCTCCAGTCCCGTAGAGAAATGGGCAAGACAACGGCAGGAATGTGCATTGAGAGGAGCAGGTTACAGGACCACAATGACCGTCATCTGGCCGAGGCATCTTCTCTGTCGGCAGTTTTACTATTTGAGGGCACGAGCAATGAACAATTTCGATCTACATACCCCAACCCGCATTCTGTTTGGCAAAGGCGCCATCGACAATCTGCGCGATCAAATCCCGGCAGGCGCACGTATTCTGGTGACCTACGGCGGCGGTAGCGTGAAGAAAACCGGCGTGCTTGATCAGGCGCTGAAGGCGCTGAGCGGTTTCGAGGTGCTGGAGTTTGGCGGCATTGAACCGAACCCATCCTACGAGACGCTGATGAACGCCGTCAAAATCGCCCGTGAAGAGAAGGTCACGTTCCTGCTGGCCGTGGGCGGCGGTTCGGTACTGGATGGCACCAAGTTCATCGCCGCGGCGGCGCATTATGATGAAAACGTCGATCCGTGGGAAATCCTCGAAACCCGCGGCAACAACGTCAAAAGCGCGATCCCGATGGGGTCGGTGCTGACGCTTCCGGCAACCGGTTCCGAATCCAATAAAGGCGCCGTCGTTTCGCGTAAAACCACCGGTGACAAACGGGCCTTTATGTCATCCCACGTACAGCCGGTGTTTGCGATTCTTGACCCGGTTTACACCTACACCCTGCCGCCGCGTCAGGTGGCCAACGGCGTGGTTGACGCATTTGTCCATACCGTCGAGCAGTATGTCACCTACCCGGTTGATGGCAAAATTCAGGACCGCTTTGCCGAAGGCATTCTGCTGACTCTGATTGACGATGGCCCGAAAGCGCTGCAAGAGCCGGAAAACTACGACGTGCGCGCCAACATCATGTGGGCAGCGACCCAGGCGTTAAACGGCCTGATTGGCGCTGGCGTACCGCAGGACTGGGCAACGCACATGCTGGGTCACGAGCTGACCGCGATGCACGGCCTCGATCATGCCCAGACGCTGGCCATCATTCTGCCGGTACTGTGGAATGAAAAACGCGACGCCAAACGCGCCAAACTGCTGCAGTATGCCGCTCGCGTCTGGAATATCACCGACGGCTCTGAAGATGAGCGTATCGATGCCGCTATCGCCGCGACGCGTCAGTTCTTTGAGCAGCTGGGCGTCGCAACCCGTCTTTCCGACTACGGTCTGGACGGCAGCTCCATCCCGGCGTTACTGGCTAAACTGGAAGAACACGGCATGACGGCGCTGGGGGAAAATCAGGATATCACCCTCGACGTCAGCCGTCGGATTTACGAGGCTGCACGCTAAGTTTTCCCTGTCCCCCCTCCTCGTCTTCAGCTGAACTCGCGCGAAGGCGAGGAGTTTAACTACCGTTTTTAGCTATTTCGTCCAGACTTAATGCTACCCCTCAGCGGAATGTATACCGCTGAGTTTCATTAACAGGAGGAAGGCATGACACATCCAACCGTTATAAAACTGCACGACGGCAATCTGATGCCACAACTGGGTCTCGGCGTGTGGAAAGCAGGCAACGAGGAAGTCGTCTCCGCCATTCATAAGGCGCTGGAAGTCGGTTATCGCTCTTTTGACACCGCCGCCGCGTACCAAAATGAAACCGGCGTCGGTCATGCGTTAAGCCGCGCAGGCGTCGCTCGCGATGAGCTCTTTATCACCACCAAGCTGTGGAACGACGATCAGAAACGCCCGCATGAAGCCCTACAAGAGAGTCTGCGCAAACTGCAACTCGACTATGTCGATTTATACTTAATGCACTGGCCGGTTCCGGCGATTGACCACTACGTCGATGCCTGGAAAGGCATGATTGAGCTGCAAAAACAGGGGCTGACAAAAAGTATCGGCGTCTGTAACTTCCAGGTCCACCATCTGCAGCGGCTGCTGGATGAAACCGGCGTCGTGCCGGTGATAAACCAGGTGGAACTCCATCCCTTACTCCAGCAACGTCAGCTACACTCCTGGAACGCCACGCATAAAATCCAGACCGAGTCCTGGAGCCCGCTGGCGCAGGGGGGAGAAGGCGTGTTCGATCAGAAAATTATTCATGAGCTGGCGGATAAGTACGGTAAAACCCCCGCGCAGATTGTTATCCGCTGGCATCTCGACAACGGCCTGGTGGTGATCCCGAAATCGGTCACGCCGTCACGCATTGCGGAAAACTTCAACGTCTGGGACTTCCGTCTCGATAAAGACGAACTCAGTGAGATGGCAAAACTGGACCAGAACAAACGTCTGGGTCCGGATCCGGATCAGTTCGGCGGTTAATCTTCTTTCCCGCCGAAGAGCGTTTCTTATACCGTCCCGGATCGCGGCACAACCGCCCAATCCGGGTTTTCCCTATCATCCTGATACCCCGGCAGGCATCGCGCCGCCGGGGAATACGTCTTAGCGGGAAGCGGATTTAATCCGTTTTTTCGCCGTAGCCGGCGTCTGACGCTGATGCGCAACCGGCGTATGTTTGGTCAATGCCGGGCGGGTATTGCGGTTCTGACGACGCGCTTCGCGCATCTCATCCAGCGTTGGCGCGGGTACCAGACAATCGCGGCGTGAACCAATCAGGTGCTTCTTGCCCATCGCTTCCAGCGCCTGACGAATCAGCGGCCAGTTTGCCGGATCGTGATAGCGCAGCAATGCTTTATGCAGACGACGCTGCTTGTCGCCCTTCGGCACCACCACCTCTTCACTCTTATAGCCAATCTTACCCAGCGGGTTCTTGCCGGTGTAATACATGGTGGTCGAGTTGGCCAGCGGCGACGGATAGAAATTCTGCACCTGGTCGAGACGGAAACGGTTCTTCTTCAGCCACAGCGCCAGATTCACCATATCTTCGTCGCGGGTGCCCGGGTGCGCAGAGATAAAGTACGGGATCAGATACTGCTCTTTACCCGCCTGTTTCGAATAGGTATCGAACAGCTCTTTAAAGCGGTCATAGCTTCCCATTCCCGGCTTCATCATTTTCGACAGCGGACCTTCTTCCGTATGCTCCGGCGCAATCTTCAGATAGCCGCCAACGTGGTGGGTCGCCAGCTCTTTGATGTAGCGCGGATCCTCAACGGCGATGTCGTAACGCACGCCAGAGGCGATGAGGATTTTTTTAATCCCTTTCAGGTCGCGGGCGCGGCGGTACAGATTAATCGTCGGCTCGTGGTTGGTATCCATATGCGGGCAGATATCCGGATAGACGCAGGATAAACGACGGCAGGTCTGCTCGGCGCGCGGGGACTTACAGCGCAGCATGTACATGTTGGCCGTTGGGCCGCCAAGATCGGAGATAACGCCGGTAAAACCGGGAACCGTGTCGCGAATCGCTTCGATTTCGTTAATGATCGAATCTTCGGAACGGCTCTGAATGATGCGCCCTTCATGTTCGGTGATCGAACAGAAAGAACAGCCGCCGAAACAGCCGCGCATAATGTTAATCGAGAAGCGAATCATCTCGTAAGCCGGAATGCGGCTGTCACCGTACGCCGGGTGCGGGACGCGCTTATACGGTAGCGCAAACACGCTATCCATCTCTTCCGTCGACAGCGGGATCGCCGGCGGGTTAACCCAGATATACCGTTCGCCATGCTTTTGCATCAACGCCCGCGCGCAGCCCGGGTTGGTTTCGTGGTGCAGGATACGTGACGCATGGGCGTACAGCACCTTGTCCCCTTTCACCTTTTCAAAGGACGGCAGCAGCACGTAGGTCTTTTCCCACGGCTTCGGGCGCGGCGGTTGAACGGTCACGCGTTTAGCTTCTTGTTTTGGCGGCGCAACGGTTTTGTTATCCGCGCACGGCAGATCTTCGCCATACGGGTGCGGGATGGGGTCAATTTTACCCGGGGTATCCAGACGGGTGGAGTCGACGCCGCTCCAGCCGGGGAGCGCCTCTTTGACCATAATAGCGGTATTGCGGACGTCGCGAATCTGGCCGATCGGCTCGCCTGCGGCCAGACGATGCGCCACTTCAACCAGCGGACGCTCGCCGTTGCCAAACATCAGCATATCGGCCTTGGAGTCCACCAGCACCGAACGCCGCACGGTATCGGACCAGTAATCATAATGCGCGGTACGCCGCAGGCTGGCTTCAATACCGCCGAGAATAACCGGCACCTCTTTCCACGCCTCTTTGCAGCGCTGGGTATACACCAACGTGGCGCGATCCGGACGTTTACCGGCGACATTGCCCGCGGTATAGGCGTCATCATGACGCAGCTTGCGGTCAGCGGTGTAGCGGTTGATCATCGAGTCCATGTTGCCCGCGGTAACGCCGAAGAACAGATTCGGTTTCCCCAGACGCATAAAGTCATCTTTGCTGTTCCAGTCAGGCTGCGAAATAATCCCAACGCGGAACCCCTGCGCCTCCAGCATGCGGCCGCAGATCGCCATGCCGAAGCTCGGATGGTCGACATACGCATCGCCGGTGACCAGGATGATGTCGCAGCTATCCCAGCCAAGTTGATCCATCTCTTCGCGTGACATGGGTAAAAATGGCGCGGGACCAAAGCAGGCGGCCCAGTACTGCGGCCAGGAAAAAAGGTCACGATCCGGTTGGATCAGGGATATTGCGCTCATATTGCTTCCGGGGAAAAAAATGATAAAAAAATAACCAAAGGGCGGCGATTATAAGCCGGATTGCGGACAGAAATGAAGGGAGATTTTCTTATGCCCTGACCGCTGCTGGCCAGGGCATCGGGGATTACGGCGCCGGGTTGACCAGGATCTGGCCAATCGAGCCGCGATCGGCGAGTTCCAGCGTCTGGCTTAAGAACTGGAACGGGAAGTGCGGCCAGGAAGGCTGGGTGTAGTACACCAGCAGCTCCACCTGCCCGTCGACCCAGACGGTATCTTTCCAGCCGCGGTCCTCCGGGAACGGCGCGGAACCGTTCACGTTCCGCACCTGGAACATCACCCCTTCGATATGGAACGACTGCGGTCGATCGGCACGTACCGTCCAGCGCTCCCATGTGCCCTGCTGTGCGGTCACGTCAATGCGCTGCGGGTCCCACAGGTTGCCGTTAATCCCCGGATCGTCGCCAAGGGAGATATCGCGAGAGCGAATCGCCGCGCCGGACAGAACTTCCGTCGGCAGCAGACGCACCGGCAGGCTATCGGTCACCAGCGGCAGCAGGCCCGTTGGACGCAGGGTTAACAGCAGCGTGGAAATCAGGATGCTCGACGGCTCGAAGAAGCCGCGAATGCGGTCAACGATGCTTGCCGCTTCGCCGCAGGTAATCGACACCTCATCGCCGTTGGTCATATCGACCAGAATTTCACGCCGCTCGCCGGGCGCCAGCGACAGCTGCTTTAACGACACCGGGGCCGGTAAAAAACCCTGGTCGCCGGAGATAACGTGTATCAGCCGACCATCGCTCATCTGCAGCTGGTAGCGCCGGGAGTTAGAGGCGTTCAGCAGGCGCAAACGAACCCAGCCGCGCGACACTTCAACATACGGACTCTGGACGCCGTTCACCAGCAGCGTATCCCCGACAAAGCCGCCGCTGCCGGGTTCGCTGTATTCCGGCGTACCGAAATTATCCAGACGCTTGTCCTGAATAATCACCGGGAAATCATCGACGCCGTAATGGTTGGGAACGGGGAGATTTTTACTGATTTCATCTTCCACCAGCCACATGCCGGCAAGACCGTTATAGACCTGTTTAGCCATATGGTTCGGGGTATTCGCCTGATACCACAGCGTGGCGGCGCTCTGGCGAATCGGCAGCACCGGCGCCCAGTCGGCATTCGGCGACATCATGCGCGCCGCGCCGCCAATCAGCGGACCGGGAACCTGCAGACCGCGGATGGTCATGGCGACGTTTTCCGTCAGGCGGTTACTGTAAATCAGCTTTACGTCATCGCCATTCCACACGCGAATCGTCGGCCCAAGATAGCGGCCGTTCACCCCCCAGACCGACGCGCGGGTGCCGGAGGTAAAGGACCAGTGGGCGCGTTGCAAAGTCAAAAACAGCGGCTGGCCGCGACGGGACTCCAGCAGCGGAGGAACCGGCAGGACGGGCTGTTGGCCGGCGGCATGTGCGTTCAGCGGCACGGCTCCCGCGCACAGCGCTACGCCTGAAGCCTTAATAAACTGACGCCGACTGAGTGACATATTAACTCCATGAAATACTGACAAATCAAAAAGGGAATTCGTTTCCCGCTAGCAATCTGCTCGCGTTATCGCGGCGTTTCCTGTTTTATTTCTTTGCTGCGGCTTCGCGCTCCGCGACTTCGCGATCCAGCTCTTCAATTTTCGCGGCCATCAGCTCGCGGCAGTGCGTCGCCAGCGCGCGTACGCCCTCTTTACCAAACTGGCTGGTATCGACCGGCGGCAGCATTTCAACAATCACCAGGCCGTTATTCAGGCGATTGAGATTAATTTTATTCGATGTATTAGAAACGCATACCGGAATAATCGGCACGCCGGCGGCGATGGCCGCGTGGAAAGCGCCGGTCTTAAAGGGCAGCAGGCCGCGACCGCGGCTGCGGGTCCCTTCCGGGAACATCCAGAAAGATATTTTACGTTTTTTAAAGGTATTCACCACCTGCGAGATCGTCCCATGCGCTTTCGCCCGGTTATTACGATCAATCAGCAGGTTACCCGTTAGCCAGTAGAGCAGGCCAAAGAACGGGATCCATACCAGGCTCTTTTTGCCCACGGTCACGGTCGGCGGCTGTACGATATTGGATGCCGTCACCATATCATAGTTGTTCTGATGGTTAGCAATGTAGATTGCATTGCCATAGTTTTCCGCATCCGCAGGCTTACGCGTTTCGACCTTCAGACCGAATAACGGGGACAGCCGGCCAAACAGGTGCCCGAAGGTGGCAACGTGCTTAGGATTACGCGGGCTGAACAAACAGTAAATACAGCCAAATATACAGACAAAGATACAATAAATAACAACAATAATGAGTCGAAAAATAAATAGCATAGCTACCTCTAAAACCCAAACCGCTTAGAATGATACCCGCAAACTTTCGCTGGCATGTGCGTTCGCAGGATAACCCGGTCCACCGGTCCGCTGCGTACTGCACGCGCCTGAAGCCCTCGTCGTCGCTCTCTTTCCGCGACCCGAAGATAGGGGTACTTACTCGCTGTTCAGCAGATTGCAGGCGTCGGGCATCAGTTGCTGACGGCCTCGACGTATCTTGAATGATTTTGCGTCTATTGTTAATCGCAACATCTGAATAAACAACGATTTTGCGGCATATTTTAGCATCCTCTACCCTTCGGTAGAGGATCCTTATCTTACTCTTCGCTATCACCCGCCGCTGCGCGACGCGGCGAATCGATTTCCACACGGTCGATTTTCTGCAGCCCGCGCATCAGTGAGCCGCGGCGACCGCGTTCCCCGGTGACTTTCTGCAGCTCTTCCGGACGCAGTTTAATCTTGCGCTTACCGACGTGGATAGTCAGAGTGCTCTGCGGCGGCAGCACAAACAGGTGCGCCAGCCCATCCTGCCCGGAAGCCGCATCCGCCGACGGAATATTGATAATCTTGTTCCCCTTGCCTTTCGACAGCTGCGGCAGATCGTTCACCGGGAACATCAGCATACGCCCGGCGGAGGTGATCGCCAGCAGCATGTCTGACTCATCTTCAATCACCAGCGGCGGCATCACCCGGGCGTTATCCGGCAGCGTAATCAGCGCCTTGCCCGCGCGGTTGCGCGCCACCAGATCGTTGAAGGTGCAGACGAAACCGTAGCCGGCGTCGGAAGCCATCAGCAGCTTGCGATCGTCATTCTCCATCAGCATATGCTCAACGCTGGCCCCCGGCGGCAGCGTCAGTTTGCCGGTAATCGGCTCACCCTGACCGCGCGCCGACGGCAGCGTAATCGGATCGATGGCGTAGCTACGCCCGGTCGTATCAATAAACACCACCGGCTGGTTGCTCTTGCCTTTCGACGAGGCTTTCCAGCTATCGCCCGCTTTGTAACTCAGCCCCTGGGCGTCAATGTCGTGGCCTTTGGCGCTACGTACCCAGCCCATTTGCGACAGCACGATGGTGACCGGTTCGGACGGCAGCATGTCATGCTCGCTCATGGCTTTCGCCTCTTCGCGCTCGCGCAGCGGGGAACGCCGATCGTCGCCGAAGGCGTCGGCGTCGGCCTGCAGCTCTTTCTTCAGCAGGTTATTCATCTTCCGTTCGGACGCCAGAATCGCCTGCAGCTGATCACGCTCTTTTTCCAGATCGCTCTGCTCGCCGCGGATCTTCATCTCTTCCAGTCTGGCAAGATGACGCAGTTTCAGCTCAAGGATCGCTTCCGCCTGGGTTTCGCTGATGCCGAAGCGGGACATCAGAGCCGGCTTCGGTTCATCCTCGTGGCGGATAATTTCGATCACCTCATCGATATTCAGAAAGGCAACCAGTAAACCTTCGAGGATATGCAGGCGCTTGAGCACCTTCTCCAGGCGATAGCTCAGGCGGCGACGCACGGTATCGCGACGGAAGGTGAGCCATTCCGCGAGGATCTCCAACAGGTTTTTCACCGCCGGGCGGTTGTCGAGGCCGATCATATTCAGGTTAATGCGGTAGCTTTTTTCGAGATCGGTGGTGGCGAACAGGTGGTTCATTACCTGCTCCATATCCACGCGATTAGAACGCGGGACGATCACCAGACGGGTCGGGTTTTCGTGATCGGACTCGTCGCGTAAATCGTCAACCATCGGCAGCTTTTTATTGCGCATCTGGGCGGCGATTTGCTCCAGCACGCGGGCACCGGAAACCTGATGCGGCAAGGCCGTGATCACGACCGCGCCATCTTCTTTCTTCCACACCGCGCGCATACGCACCGAACCACGACCGTTCTGATAGATTTTGCGGATCTCGGCGCGCGGGGTAATGATTTCAGCTTCGGTGGGGTAATCCGGCCCGTGGACGATATCCAGCAGCTCGTCGAGCGAGGTCTGCGGTTTTTCGATCAGGGCTATCGCCGCCTGCGCCACTTCGCGCAGGTTGTGCGGGGGAATATCGGTTGCCATCCCCACGGCGATACCGGTGGTGCCGTTCAGCAGGATATTCGGCAAACGCGCAGGCAGCATTTTCGGCTCCTGCATCGTTCCGTCGAAGTTCGGCACCCAATCAACGGTTCCCTGGCCCAGTTCGCCGAGCAGCAGTTCCGCATACTTCGACAACCGGGATTCGGTATAACGCATTGCGGCGAAGGATTTGGGATCGTCCGGGGCCCCCCAGTTTCCCTGGCCGTCCACCAGCGGGTAGCGGTAGGAGAAGGGCTGCGCCATCAGCACCATGGCTTCATAGCATGCGCTATCGCCGTGCGGATGGTATTTACCCAGCACGTCACCGACGGTGCGGGCGGACTTTTTGAACTTCGCGCTGGCGTTCAGCCCCAGCTCGGACATCGCATACACGATGCGACGCTGTACCGGCTTCAGACCATCGCCAATAAACGGCAACGCCCTGTCCATGATGACGTACATGGAATAGTTCAGGTAAGCATTTTCCGTAAATTCATGCAGCGCGAGGCGCTCTGCCATATCGCTCATTAATCGTGAATCCTCAATCTGCGTACCGACCGTGCGGGCGGCAAAACTACCGGCGATAATACCCTATCTGACGCCCTGAGTCACAGGGCGTTAGACCGGTTGAAGATTCTGCGGTTAAGCGTAGCAAAGTCACCCGGGTCAGCGGCGTTACGGGGTGACTTTATTGATTTGCTTGACGTCGATTTCCACCGAGTTCCAGTCTTTATCGACCTCCCCCTGAATTTCGACCGTATCCTGCGGCGTGACGGTCAGGCCGTTCCAGCGTTTATGGTCGATATCGACATTCACCGTCCCGGTGGCGTCTTGGAATTTATACACCTCGTCAGAGACGCGCTGAACGATTTTGCCGCGCAGAGTGACCCAGGTATCGTCACGCAGCGATTTGGCATTTTCCACCGTCGTCACGCTACCGCTCGGGCCGATAAAGCCGCCTTTTGGCGTGGCAGTCTGGCTGGTTTGTGTCGAGCCCGGGCCGGTGAAACCGCCTTGTTCAGCCGCCAGCACCGGCATGGAAATCAGAGCAACGATAGCGGTCACTGCAGCGATTTTCTTCATGATATGTTCTCCCTTTATGTTGATATCGTTACCATTACAGCAGGCAAAACTTAACGACTTCTTAAGCGGAAAAAAGAAATTTTATTGCTGTACAGCACGCGCCACAACGCGCTTTACTGCGCGTATTCATGATGGCCACAGGAGCAGGCAATGCGCATTTTACTGGTGGAAGACGACAAGCTGATCGGCGATGGCATTAAAGCCGGACTGGCAAAGATGGGCTTGAGCATCGACTGGTTTACCCGTGGCGAAGAGGGAAAAGCCGCGCTCTACAGCGCCCCTTATGACGCGGCGATCCTTGACCTGACGCTGCCGGGTCTTGACGGGCTGGATATCCTGCGCGAATGGCGCGCCACGGGCCGCCACGAGCCGGTGCTGATCCTTACCGCCCGGGATGCCCTCAGCCAGCGTGTCGAAGGACTCCGCCTCGGCGCCGACGACTATCTGTGTAAACCTTTTGCGTTGATTGAAGTGGCCGCCCGCCTTGAGGCGCTGGTTCGCCGCGCCCACGGGCAGAGCCGCAGCGAGCTGCGCCACGGTCGCGTCACGCTCGACCCCAGCGGCCTGACGGTGACGCTGAACGGCGAAAACCTGGCGCTGAAGCCGAAAGAGTTCGCCCTGCTGGAGCTCCTGATGCGCAATGCCGGACGGGTCCTGCCGCGAAAGCATATCGAAGAAAAGCTTTATAACTGGGACGATGACGTCTCCAGCAACGCGGTTGAAGTTCATGTTCATCACCTGCGCCGCAAGCTCGGCAGCGAATTTATTCGTACCGTCCACGGTATCGGCTATACCCTGGGTGATGCATGAAACCACTGAGCCTGCGCGTCCGCCTGACGCTGCTTTTTTTCCTGTTGACCAGCGCCGCCTGGGGCATCGCCAGTTTTATCGCCTGGCAGCACACCCGCGACAAGCTGGACAAGCTCTTTGATACCCAGCAGTTGCTGTTTGCCCGCCGCCTGAGCGCAATGAACTTCGACGAGCTGCACACGCTGACCCCGCCGGTACAGGCAAAGAAAATGAAACATGGCCATCTCGATGATGATGCGCTGGCGTTCGCGATTTTCACCGCCGACGGCAAACGGGTGCTCCACGATGGCGAGAACGGCCAGGACATTCCGTGGCACAACCGTCGGGAAGGGTTTAGCGATGGCTATCTGGAAAACGACGATGACGAATGGCGCTTTCTGCAGCTGACCACCCGCGACGGCCGCTACCGCATTGTCGTCGGCCAGGAGTGGGATTACCGGCGGGAAATGGCGCTGGATATCGTCACCTCCCAGCTGACGCCCTGGCTGATGGCGCTGCCGCTGATGTTCCTGCTGCTGATTGTCCTGCTGAGCCGGGAGCTGGCGCCGTTGAAGCAGTTGGCCCGAACGCTGCGCCTGCGCGCGGCGGATTCAGCCGAATCGCTTAACGTCGACAAGGTGCCCAGCGAGGTCCGGCCGTTGGTTGATGCGTTGAATCAGCTGTTTGCCCGTACCCATGACACCATGATGCGCGAGCGTCGGTTTACTTCCGATGCCGCGCACGAGCTACGCAGCCCGCTTGCCGCGCTGAAGGTGCAGACCGAAGTCGCCCAGCTGTCGATAGACGACCCGCAGGGGCGCGACAAGGCATTGGCGCAGATGCATCAGGGGATTGACCGCGCAACCCGCCTGGTCGACCAGCTACTGACCCTCTCGCGTCTGGATTCACTGGCGCAGCTTGATGACGTGCAGACCCTCGGCATGGACGAGCTGCTGCAATCGGCGGTGATGGAGATGTACCATGCTGCGCAGCAGGCCGGCATCGACCTCCGTCTGCATTTGAAGGCTGCCAACGTCACACGCCCTGGTCAGCCGCTGCTGCTGAGTCTGCTGGTGCGCAATCTGCTGGATAATGCCGTGCGCTACAGCCCGCGCGGAAGCCGGGTGGATATCACTCTCGCGGCGCGCGGATTTGACGTGCGCGATAATGGCCCGGGCATCAGCGCCGAGGCGCTGGCGCGTCTCGGCGAGCGATTCTATCGCCCCCCCGGCCAGGATGAGCCCGGCAGCGGGCTGGGGCTATCTATCGTCCGGCGCATCGCCACGCTGCACCGCATGACCGTCACCTTCAGCAATTCGTCGGCGGGCGGCTTCGAAGCGCGGGTGCGCTGGTAGCCGGGATTATTGCGAATAACGCAAAAGACTTTGCACATTTTGCTCATTTTACCGCCCCGCCTCACGGGGTAAAATCAGTGACAAACTCGAAAATCGAAGGGTAAAAAATGAGCAACATCCTGATTATCAACGGTGCGAAAAAATTCGCCCACTCCAACGGCCAGTTGAACGACACCCTGACCGAGGTCGCGGATGGTTATCTGCGCGACGCCGGGCATGATGTTAAAATCGTCCGCGCCGAAAGCGATTATGCTGCGCAAGAAGAGGTACAGAATTTCCTCTGGGCCGATGTGGTCATCTGGCAAATGCCGGGCTGGTGGATGGGCGCGCCGTGGACCGTGAAGAAATATATCGATGATGTCTTCACCGAAGGCCATGGATCGCTGTACGCCAGCGATGGCCGTAGCCGCTCCGACGACAGCAAAAAATATGGCTCAGGCGGTTTGATTCAGGGCAAACGCTATATGCTTTCCCTGACCTGGAATGCGCCGATGGAGGCCTTTACCGATAAAGAACAGTTCTTCCATGGCGCTGGCGTTGACGGCGTGTATCTGCCGTTCCATAAAGCGAACCAGTTCCTCGGGATGAGCGCTCTGCCGACTTTTATCGCTAACGACGTCATTAAAATGCCGGATGTGCCGCGCAACATCGCAGAATATCGCAAGCATCTGGCGCAGATTTTTGGTTAACTAAAGATCTACATACAGAAGGAGTTGAGTTAATCATGTTGACAGTGATCGCAGAAATTCGCACTCGTCCGGGCCAGCATCACCGCCAGGCCGTGTTGGATCAGTTCGCCAAAACTATTCCGCTGGTTTTACAGGAAGAAGGCTGCCACGGCTATACGCCGATGGTCGACCATGCCGCAGGCGTCAGCTTTCAGAGCACCTCGCCAGATTCCATCGTGATGGTGGAACTATGGGACAGCGTGGCCCATCTCGAAGCGCACCTGCAAACCCCGCATATGAAAGCGCACAGCGAAGCGGTGAAAGGGGACGTGCTGGAAGTCAGTATCCGTATTCTGCAGCCGGGCGTTTAAGCCAGCGCGCAGCCGGGAAAAATACCCGGCGAAGCAAAGAGAAGTGAACCAGAACTGGCGCAGCGCCAGTTCTGGTTAAAGCCGGTATCAGGCTTCCAGGTCCGCCATATCCCCTTTTTCCTGCAGCCAGTTGCGCCGGTCTTCCGAACGTTTCTTGGCTAACAGCATATCCATCATTGCCGTTGTCTGCTGCTCATCTTCGTCGCTGATAACCAGCTGGACCAGACGGCGGGTATTAGGGTCAAGCGTGGTTTCACGCAACTGCATCGGGTTCATTTCCCCCAGCCCTTTAAAGCGCTGTACGTTGGGTTTGCCCTTCTTACGCTTGAGCTGCTCCAGTACCCCGGCCTTCTCTTCCTCCGTCAGCGCGTAGTACACCTCTTTGCCGAGATCGATACGGTACAGAGGCGGCAGCGCGACATGGACGTGGCCGTGTTTCACCAACGTGCGGAAGTGCTTAACAAACAGCGCGCACAGCAGCGTGGCGATGTGCAGACCATCGGAGTCCGCATCCGCCAGAATGCAGATTTTACCGTAGCGCAGCTGGCTCAGGTCATCGCTATCCGGGTCGATACCAATGGCCACCGAAATGTCGTGGACCTCCTGCGAGGCCAGCACTTCGTCTGACGAGACTTCCCAGGTATTAAGGATTTTACCCTTCAGCGGCATGATCGCCTGATATTCCCGGTCGCGCGCCTGCTTGGCAGAGCCGCCCGCCGAGTCCCCTTCGACCAGGAACAGCTCGGTACGGTTCAGATCCTGCGCGGTACAGTCCGCCAGCTTGCCCGGCAGCGCAGGGCCGCTGGTCAGCTTTTTTCGCACCACTTTTTTCGCCGCGCGCATCCGGCGCTGAGCGCTGGAGATCGCCATCTCGGCGAGCAGCTCCGCCGCCTGCACGTTCTGATTCAGCCACAGGCTGAAGGCATCTTTCACCACCCCGGAGACAAATGCCGCACACTGGCGTGAAGAGAGGCGCTCTTTAGTCTGCCCGGCAAACTGCGGATCCTGCATTTTCACCGATAGCACATAGGCGCAGCGATCCCAGATATCTTCCGCGGAGAGCTTCACGCCGCGCGGCAGGATATTGCGATATTCACAGAACTCACGCATCGCCTCCAGCAGCCCCTGACGCAGACCGTTGACGTGGGTGCCGCCCTGCATGGTCGGGATCAGGTTAACGTAGCTTTCGGTCAGCAGCTCACCGCCTTCCGGCAGCCACAGCAGCGCCCAGTCCACCGCTTCGGTTTCGCCGGAGAAGTTGCCGACAAACGGTTTTTCCGGCAGCAGCGGCAGGCCATTAACCGCTTCACACAGATAGTCGGTCAGCCCATCCTGGTAGCACCAGCGCTGCTCGCTGTTGTTCACCTGATCGCGGAACACGATCTCCACGCCGGGGCATAGCACGGCCTTGGCTTTGAGCACATGCGTCAGACGCGAAACCGAAAAACGCGGGCTATCAAAGAAGCTTTCATCAGGCCAGAAGTGCACGCTGGTACCGGTATTGCGTTTGCCGCAGGTGCCGGTCACGTGGAGCTCTTCGACCTTATCGCCGTTCTCGAAAGCGATACTGTAGATCTGACCGTCGCGGCGGACGTTAACTTCCACGCGTTTGGACAAGGCATTGACGACCGAAATCCCCACCCCATGCAAACCGCCTGAGAACTGGTAGCTCTTGCTGGAAAATTTGCCGCCCGCATGCAGGCGACAGAGAATCAGCTCAACCGCCGGGACCCCTTCTTCCGGGTGGATATCAACCGGCATCCCGCGCCCGTCGTCGATCACTTCCAGCGATTGGTCGGCATGAAGAATAACCTCCACGCGTTTCGCATGGCCAGCCAGTGCTTCATCCACACTGTTATCAATAACTTCCTGACCAAGATGGTTAGGACGTGTTGTGTCAGTGTACATCCCCGGACGGCGGCGAACCGGCTCAAGCCCGGTGAGTACCTCAATGGCATCAGCGTTATATGAAGATTGCGTCATGGTGTGTATTCGTAGGTAGTCCAGGGCTGCTTAACGCAGACCCAGAAAATCGATAATCTGAGTGAAATGATCTTCAAAGCCGACAAATGCGTGATTGCCGCCCTCCTCTACCGTCTGCCGGCATGAGGCGTAGTAAGCAACGGCCTGGCGGTAATCAAGCACTTCATCGCCCGTTTGCTGCAGCAGCCAGATTAAATCAGGCGCTTCCAGCGGGTCGATTTGCATAACTTTGAGATCGTAAATATGGCGAGACTCTAGCACATATTGCTGCCCCGTGTACGGATTCTCATTGGGGCCCAAAAAATTGTTCAGCAGTTCAAACGGGCGTACCGCCGGGTTAACCACCACCGTCGGCAGCATAAAACACTGCGATAGCCAGGTGGCATAGTATCCCCCCAGAGACGACCCCACCACGCCCAGCGGTTCCCCGCCGCGTTCGAGGACAATCGCTTCCAGTAATTCCGCCGCCTCTGCCGGATAGGCGGGCAGTTCCGGCACCACCATCGTAATCTCGGGAGAGGTCTGCGCCAGCCACTCCTTTAGCGCCATCGCTTTGGCCGATCGCGGTGAGCTGTTAAAACCATGCAGATAAAGGAGGGTAGCCATCAGTATCCTTCTGAAGCAATATCCGGGTGAAACTTCACGCCCTCAAGGCGGCAAACTTCGGTGATCAGAGTGCCATCGGCATGCAGTTCCAGCCAGCGCCAGCCGGGAGAAACGGTATCCAGCGTGAAGTTGGCGCAGTGCGGCTTAAACTGCACGCAGGTCGAAGGCGTAGCCATCATTCGGCGCCCGTTCCAGTCGAGGTCCAGCTCCTGGTGAATATGCCCGCAGAGCAGATGCTTAACCCGAGGATAGGCGGTCAACGCGCGGTCCAGCGCGCCGGCATTACGCAGGCTATGCTGATCAAGCCAGCTACAGCCCGAAGGCAACGGATGATGATGCAACAGCAGCAGCGTATATCGTTCGGGTTCTTCCGCCAGCTTATGCTCCAGCCATTCCAGCTGAAAGTCGCTCAGTTCGCCGTGCGGCACCCCGAAAACCTGGCTATCCAGCAACAAGATTTGCCAGCGATCGCCCAGCAGGACCCGCTTGGCCGGGGAGATGCCGGACTCCTGCAGCGTGCTGTACATCGCCGGCTGGAAATCATGATTGCCCGGCAGCCAGACGCAGGGCGCGGCGAAACTCGCGATGCCCTCAGCGAAGTGCTGATAGGCCGCGGCTGAATGGTCCTGTGCCAGATCGCCTGTTGCTACAATCAGATCGCACTGACGCTGTGAGGCATGGATGGCATCCAGCACGGCCTGATAGCTTTCCCAGGTATTGATGCCCAACAGCGTTTCATGCTTTTCAGCAAACAGGTGAGTATCAGTAATTTGTAATATCCTGACTCTGGTCTCACCAGCCAGAGGCAGATTTAACAGGCTTTCCAAATGGTGTCCTTAGGTTTCACGACGCTAACAAACCGGAATCGCCATCGCTCCATGTGCTAAACAGTATCTCAGCCAGTCCGCCAGGAACTGATTAATTTGATGCTTTTCGTCGCGTTGATGCAACTTTTTATTAGGATAATCATACTTTGCTTTGAAGCGAAAGATCTGCTGAGTCGAACACACTTCAGCCACCATCGCATCATGATAAAGGCGTACCGTCATTGACGGCAGGCTCCAGTAACTCACTGCGGGAACCGTCTGCTCAATCGACACCAGTGTAGTGTAGCGGGTCGATTCGACGATAGTTAATCGATATTGCGCATTGCCCACCTGATAGCCCGCCACATCGCCGGCCGCATCGGTTCGAGGCAACAGGCGGCGCAACTGAGCAAAATTGGTTTCACACAGGCGCATCATTTCCGGGAAGTCAGGTGTATAACGCTTCATTTTGTCCACTCATTACGTAAATTGTGATAATGCAATTGCAGCCATTGCAAGGCGATGACAGAGGCTGCGTTGTCGATTTTCCCCTCTTCAACCCACTGATAAGCCTGCTCCCGACTTACCACATGCACCCGGATGTCTTCATGTTCATCCGCCAGGCCATGAATGCCTTTGGCCGTCGCGGCATCCACTTCCCCCACCAGAATCGACAGCCTTTCGCTGGTGCCGCCGGGGCTTGCCAGATAGCTCAGAACCGGTTTGGTTCGCCCAACGTCCAGCCCGGCCTCTTCGACCGCTTCCCGGCGGGCGACATCCTCAGGCGTTTCCCCTTCTTCTATCATACCGGCGACCATCTCAAGCAGCCACGGACTCTCGCTGGTATCATACGCGGCAATGCGAATCTGTTCGATCAGCACAACCTCATCGCGTATCGGGTCAAAGGGTAGCAAGACGGCGGCATGCCCGCGCTCAAAAATTTCTCGCGTCACTTCGCCGCTCATCCCGCCGTTAAACAGGCGATGGCGAAAGCGGTATAAATCCAGCGAAAAAAAACCACGATAAAGCGTTTCGCGTGCAATAATTTCTACATCGTTTTTCGAGAAGGTAATTCCCTGCTGATTGGGCTTGTTCATTGTCTGTGTCCTGCGCATCCGAAAGTAAGGATTTATAAGCCGTTTGGCTACCGTTTTACAGTCTGTATGTTAGATTGGTGCAAATTACCGCCGGATGGCACGTAACGCCAACTTTTTACCGCGGCAGAGTCGATACAATCAGCAGATATATTTAGAATTTGGGCGGCGCTTTATGCTTCACAACAAGGAATGCAAATGAAGAAATTTTTCCCCATCCTTATCGGCCTGGGCCTGACTGGCTTCAGTGCCATGAGCCAGGCAGAAAACCTGATGCAGGTTTATCAGCAGGCGCGTATCAGCAACCCTGACCTGCGTAAATCAGCAGCCGATCGCGATGCTGCATTCGAAAAGATCAACGAAGCACGTAGCCCGTTACTGCCTCAACTCGGTCTGGGCGCGGATTATACCTACACCAATGGCTACCGCGACAGCAACGGCGTGAACTCTAACGTCACCAGCGGCTCGCTGCAGCTCACGCAAACGCTGTTTGATATGTCGAAATGGCGCGCCCTGACGCTGCAGGAAAAAGCAGCCGGTATTCAGGACGTCACCTATCAGACTGACCAGCAAACGCTGATCCTCAACACCGCTACGGCTTATTTTAACGTACTGAGCGCCATCGATACGCTCTCCTATACCGAAGCGCAGAAACAGGCGATCTATCGTCAGTTGGATCAGACCACCCAACGCTTTAACGTCGGCCTTGTGGCGATCACCGACGTGCAGAACGCCCGTTCACAGTACGACTCGGTGCTGGCGAACGAAGTGACCGCGCGTAACGATCTCGATAACGCGGTGGAAGCGCTGCGCCAGGTAACCGGGAACTACTATCCGGAGCTGGCGTCGCTGAACGTCGACGGTTTTAAAACCAACAAGCCGCAGACGGTCAACGCCCTGCTGAAGGAAGCGGAAAACCGCAACCTGTCGCTGCTGCAGGCGCGTCTGAACCAGGACCTGGCGCGCGAACAGATTCGTCAGGCGCAGGACGGCCACCTGCCGACCCTGGATTTAACCGCCTCGACCGGGGTGTCCAATACCTCCTATAACGGTTCTAAAACCAACGACCCAACGCGCTATGGCGATAGCGACGTCGGGCAGAATAAAATCGGTCTGAGCTTCTCGCTGCCGCTGTATCAGGGCGGGATGGTTAACTCGCAGGTGAAACAGGCGCAGTACAACTTCGTCGGCGCCAGCGAACAGCTGGAAAGCTCGCATCGTAGCGTGGTACAGACCGTTCGTTCTTCCTTTAACAACATCAATGCTTCTATCAGCAGCATCAACGCCTACAAACAGGCGGTGGTCTCTGCGCAGAGCTCTCTTGATGCCATGGAAGCGGGATATTCGGTAGGTACACGTACCATCGTGGATGTGCTGGATGCCACAACCACGCTGTACAACGCCAAACAGCAGCTCTCCAGCGCGCGTTATAACTACCTGATCAACCAGCTGAACATTAAATCCGCGCTCGGTACGCTGAATGAGCAGGATCTGATTGCGCTGAACAATACGCTGGGCAAACCTGTCGCAACGTCGCCGGATAGCGTCGCGCCGGAGAACCCGCAGCAGGACGCCAGCGCCGACGGCTACAGCGGCAATGCCGCTCCGGCAGCCACACCGGCGGCTACCCGCACCACGAAAACCAGCGGCACGAATCCTTTCCGCCAGTAATCGTCCTTGCGTGAAGGCGCTTCGCTTAACGAATTTCGCTAAGCGAAGCGCTAAACGTAAGGCAACGTAAAGATCCCCTGCTTTCCGCCCCTCTTCGCTTCATTTTCCACCAGTCATCCTCTATCCTGAGCGTTAACAAACCGCAATACCACTGGGTCCTGGAAGACAAATATGAAACGGACAAAAAATATTAATCATGCCTCGTTCCGTAAAAGCTGGAGCGCACGTCATCTGACGCCGGTCGCTCTTGCCGTTACGGCCGTATTTATGCTCGCCGGTTGTGAACAAAGCGACGAGACGGTTTCTCTGTATCAAAATGCCGACGACTGCTCTGCGGCCAACCCTGGCAAAAGCGCGGAGTGCACCACCGCATTCAATAACGCCCAACAAGAAGCTGTACGTACCGCGCCGAAATACGCCACGCGTGAAGATTGCGTAGCCGAATTCGGTGAAGGCCAGTGCCAGCAGGCGCCGGCTCAGGCAGGCGTCGCGCCGGAAAACCAGGCGCAGGCGCAAAGCAGCGGCAGCTTCTGGATGCCGCTGATGGCAGGCTACATGATGGGTCGCATGATGGGCGGCGGCATGGGCGCGCAGCAGCCGCTGTTCAGCTCGAAAAACCCGGCCAGCCCGGCCTACGGTCAGTACACCGATGCCGGCGGTAAGAGCTACGGCGCCGCGCAGCCCGGCCGCACAATGAACGTACCGAAGACGGCGATGGCGCCAAAACCGGCCACCACCAGCACCGTAACCCGCGGCGGGTTTGGTGAATCGGTGGCGAAGCAGTCCACCATGCAGCGTAGTGCGGCAGGCACCTCTTCTTCGCGCTCAATGGGCGGCTAAACACCATGGAAAGAATCAGCATCACGGAGCGCCCGGACTGGCGCGAAAAGGCGACCGAATACGGCTTTAACTTCCATACCATGTATGGCGAGCCGTACTGGAGCGAAGAAGCCTATTACAAGCTGACGCTGGCCCAGGTAGAGAAGCTCGAAGAGGTGACCGCCGAGCTGCATCAAATGTGTCTGCAGGCGGTGGAAAAAGTGATCGCCAGCGACGAGCTGATGGCGAAGTTTCGCATCCCGAAACACACCTGGGGCTTTGTGCGCCAGTCGTGGAAAACCAACCAGCCATCGCTCTACTCTCGCCTCGATCTGGCCTGGGATGGCGTGGGTGAGCCCAAGCTGCTGGAGAACAACGCGGATACGCCGACTTCGCTGTATGAAGCCGCGTTCTTTCAGTGGATTTGGCTGGAAGATCAGCTCAATGCCGGCCAGTTGCCGCAAGGTAGCGACCAGTTCAACAGCCTGCAGGAAAAGCTGATTGCGCGTTTTAGCGAGCTGCGTGAGCAGTTTGGCTTCCAGCTGCTGCATATGGCGTGCTGCCGCGATACCGAAGAAGATCGCGGTACCGTTCAGTATCTGCAGGACTGCGCCGCGGAAGCGGGCGTCGCCACCGAGTTTCTGTATATCGAAGATATCGGCCTGGGTGAAAAGGGGCAGTTTACCGATCTGCAGGATCAGGTCATCGGTAATCTGTTCAAACTCTATCCCTGGGAGTATATGCTGCGCGAAATGTTCTCCACTAAGCTGGAAGATGCCGGCGTCCGCTGGCTGGAGCCGGCGTGGAAAAGTATCATTTCAAATAAAGCGCTGCTCCCGCTGCTGTGGGAGATGTTCCCGAACCACCCTAACCTGCTGGCGGCCTGGTTTAGCGAAGACGCACATCCGGAGATGGAAAAGTACGTCATCAAACCGATTTTCTCCCGCGAAGGCGCGAACGTGTCGATCGTTGAAAACGGCAAGGTGCTGGAAGCGGTAGAGGGTCCATACGGTGAGGAAGGAACTATCGTGCAGGAGTTTTATCCGCTGCCGAAGTTCGGTGACAGCTATACGCTGATCGGCAGCTGGTTGATTAACGACCAACCTGCCGGGATTGGCGTGCGCGAGGATCGGGCGCTGATTACCCAGGATCTGTCGCGTTTCTATCCGCACATTTTCGTCGAATAAGATCTTCCCCGGCGGCGTTTACGCCAGCCGGGGTTATCGCGTTACTTTTATGCCCCAATCAGCACCGACAGCATACTCAACGACCCCATCTCCATCCCTTCTACCGGAATAGAAATCGGCTCTTCGCCGTCCCAGGTGCCGAGCACGTACAGCAGCGGCAGATAGTGCTCCGCCGTCGGGTTAGAGAGCGAACCGCCCTCGTGCGCCAGATAGTTCACCAGCGGATGCTCGGCAACCGGCCCTTTCCAGCGGAGGTTGCTTTTCACATACTCATTGAATGATTCCGCCCATGGGTAAGGCGTATTCTCGCCATGCCAGCGCGCGGTGCGCAGGTTATGCACCACGTTACCACTCGCCACCAGCATGATGCCTTCATCGCGAAGCGCGGTCAGCTTGCGCCCCATCTCCAGATGCCACGCTGCTGGTTTGGTGCTGTCGATGCTCAGTTGCACCATCGGGATATCCGCATCGGGGTACATCTTAATCAGCACGCCCCATGAACCGTGATCGAAACCCCAGGCTTCTTTATCCAACGTCACCGGTACCGGTGCTAGCAGCTCGACCAGGCGCTGCGCCAGTTCAGGGGAGCCGGGCGCCGGGTAGTGCGTATCGTAGAGCGCCTGCGGAAAGCCGCCGAAATCATGGATCGTTTTCGGCGTTTCCATAGCCGTGACCCCGGTACCGCGCGTAAACCAGTGCGCAGAGACCACCACGATGGCTTTAGGGCGTGGCAATGTTTCTCCAAGATGACGCCAGGCGCGGGTATAGACGTTATCTTCCAGCACGTTCATCGGGCTACCGTGGCCTAAAAACAACGCTGGCATTCGGGTACGGGACATGGTGATATCCTTAAGTAAAGAGGAAATGTGATGCCTTCACATTACGCGTTTTTGCATCAGGATAAACTCAGATAAGCATGATGATGATCGTCAGAAAATTTGAATGTAATTCGCTGTAAAGGGCCCTGTTTCCCTCTCGCCGTTAGCTGGCAAGCCAGATATTATGAATGATAATCATTATCAAAGGAGCTGAATGATGTCGTCCCCCTTAATATTGACCCTGCTGGCCGGGAGCGCCACCTTCATCGGGGCGATTTTCGGCGTACTGGGCCAGAAGCCATCCAACCGCCTGCTGGGGTTTTCTCTGGGTTTCGCCGCTGGAATCATGCTGCTTATCTCCTTGATGGAGATGCTGCCCGCCGCGCTGAATGCTGAAGGCATGTCGCCGTTGATGGGTTACGGCATGTTCGTTATCGGCCTGCTGGGGTATTTTGCGCTTGACCGTATGCTGCCGCACGCCCATCCGCAGGATCTGATGTCGCCGGGCGCCCCTCGCCCGCGTAACCTGCGGCGCACCGCGATTTTGTTGACCCTCGGTATCAGTTTGCACAACTTTCCGGAAGGCATCGCCACCTTTGTAACGGCCAGTAATAACCTCGAGCTGGGGATGGGCGTCGCGCTGGCGGTCGCTTTACATAATATTCCGGAGGGGCTGGCGGTGGCGGGACCGGTGTATGCGGCGACGGGTTCTCGCCGCAAAGCGGTACTGTGGGCCGGGCTTTCCGGCATGGCGGAGATCCTCGGCGGTCTGTTGGCCTGGCTGATCCTTGGCAGTCTGGTATCCCCGGTGGTGATGGGCGCCATTATGGCCGCCGTTGCCGGGATCATGGTGGCGCTGTCGGTCGATGAGCTGATGCCGCTGGCAAAAGAGATCGATCCGCAAAGCAACCCAAGCTATGGCGTGCTGTGTGGGATGTCGGTGATGGGGCTGAGCCTGGTTGCGCTGCAGGCGATGGGGATTGGCTAACGGCCAAAAACAACAAAGCCCACCATAAGGCGGGCTTTGCGATGAAGCGGGCCAGGATCAGCTGGCTTTGCGCTCATGTTCACGACGGTAAGCCACCAGATCTTCAATGGTGACCACCGCCATATTGTGCTGCCGGGCGAACGCGATGCATTCTGGCGCACGCGCCATTGAGCCATCGTCGTTGGTCAGTTCACACAGTACGCCAGCCGGCTTGAAGCCCGCCAGCGTCACCAGATCGATAGTCGCTTCCGTATGGCCACCGCGGGTCAGCACGCCGCCCGGCTGCGCGCGCAGCGGGAAAACGTGGCCAGGACGGTTCAGATCGGCAGGTTTTGCGCCATCGGCAATCGCCGCACGCACGGTGGTCACGCGGTCAGCAGCGGAAACCCCGGTAGTCACGCCTTCCGCGGCCTCGATGGTCACGGTGAAGCCGGTACCGTATGCGCTGGTGTTGTTCTCCACCATCATCGGCAGGTCAAGCTGTTTACGACGTTCATCGGTCAGGCACAGACAAACAATGCCGCTGCCGTGACGAATCGTCAGCGCCATCTGTTCAACGGTCATGGTTTCGGCGGCGAAAATCATGTCGCCTTCGTTTTCACGGTCTTCATCGTCAAGCACCATCACACCGCGGCCTTCGCGCAGTGCATTTAAAGCGTGTTCCACACGTTCAAAAGCGGTACCAAAAGAAGAAAGGAGCGTCTGATTCATGGTAAAAAAACCTCATTAAAATTATGGTTACCAGAATCAGGGCAGTCTTAGGAGCGCCGGTTAAGCGGCAAAAGTCAACGCAAGCGGATCGAAACCCGACTGAGCCGTTACTCTCTCCCATCCGGACTTTAACCGTCGGCCCCGGAATTACACCGGATCTGCTGACCTTTCTGCTTTCACAGAAAGCGCTCGCGGGCTTTCAACGCGATGGTTGATTTACCGCCGGTGGGGAATTTCGCCCCGCCCTGAGAATAAGCAAGATCACTATAACGCTATTGATTATCATCGGCAATGCATAAGCTTCAAACATTTTTGGTTTATAGGCTGCGTCGTTCGCACTACAATGAGCGGTAAATCGACCAGAGCAGGAAACCACCATGATTGACCCGAAAAAAATTGAACAAATCGCCCGCCAGGTCCATGAATCGATGCCGAAAGGTCTTCGTGATCTTGGGGAAGATGTGGAGAAAAAGATCCGTCAGGTGCTCCAGTCACAGCTGACCCGCCTGGATCTGGTAAGCCGCGAAGAGTTTGATGTGCAGACTCAGGTGCTGCTGCGCACCCGCGAAAAACTGGCTCTGCTGGAGCAGCGTATCAGCGATCTCGAAAGCCGCCCGGCCACTCCGAGCGCCGAAGAGAAGCAGTAAAAATAACGGGCCATCAGGCCCGTTGTTGTATCAGTGTTCCAGCTCTGGTGCCGGTGTAACCTCTTCACTGACCTGGCGGCAGTAGAGCTCATACCGTTGGCAAAACCATTCACGCTGATCTTCATCCATATTACCGACAATGGCCTGCAGATCAACGGCATGACCTTGCGTATGCATTCTGGCGAAACTCAGGGCCAGAAAATCAAAGTTCTTCATCAAATACAGTTCGTTGTGATTCATCCGCATACTCCTTCAGCCGTTGCTGTTCTGATTGGTCATATGCTTTTTACTCACTTAAGTATTTACCCTGACGCACACGCTTTCTGTACGAAAAATGCGCTCTAATCGCATATTTATTGCGCTGCATCATGTCTGTCAGCATTAAATTAAAAAAGCCCGCGATCGGGCGATCGCGGGCCGGTTTCATATTCCCCCGCGAGTGCGGGAAACGCCTATTGGCCGCCGTCTTTCTGGATCTTCCTGATGATATTGGTGGTTGAGCAACCATCTTCGAAGTTGAGCACCAGCACTTCACCGCCGTTGGCCCACACCTCTTCGCTTCCCGCGATATCCTCCGGCTTATAGTCGCCGCCCTTCACCAGCAGATCCGGCAGGATCCCGGCAATCAGGCGCTGCGGCGTATCTTCTTCAAAGGAGACCACCCAGTCGACGGCTTCCAGGGCGCCCAGGACGATCATCCGCTGCTCCAGCGGGTTAACCGGACGGGACTCCCCTTTCAGACGTTTGGTCGACGCATCGCTGTTCACGGCAACAATCAGGCGATCGCCGAGCTTGCGCGCATTGGCCAGATAAGAAACGTGACCGGCGTGCAGAATGTCAAACACGCCGTTGGTCATGACCACTTTCTCGCCGCGCTTACGCGCCGCCGCGACGGCCTGCTTCAGCTCTTCTTCGTTCATCACGCCAAAACCGGTCTCGGCGCGCCCGCGCACCGCGTTTTCCAGTTCGATAGGCGAAACGGTAGAGGTCCCCAGCTTGCCGACCACGACGCCTGCCGCCGCGTTGGCGAAGTAGCAGGCCTCTTCCAGCGTATTGCCGGAGGCGAGCGTCGCCGCCAGCACGCCAATGACCGTATCACCGGCGCCGGTGACGTCATACACTTCCTGCGCCTGCGTCGGCATATGCAGCGGCGGTCGGCCCGGCTGCAGCAGCGTCATCCCCTGTTCGGAACGGGTCACCAGCAGCGCGGACAGCTCGAAATCGGCAATAATTTTCAGACCGCGTTCGACAATATCCGCTTCATCCTTACATTTGCCCGCCACCGCTTCAAACTCAGAGAGGTTCGGCGTCAGCAGCGTTGCGCCGCGATAACGCTCGAAATCGGTGCCTTTCGGGTCGATCAGCACCGGTACGCCCGCCTCACGCGCCAGCTTAATCATGGTCTGGACGCTGGCCAGCGCGCCTTTCGCATAGTCAGACAGTACCAGCGCGCCGATGGTGCTCAGCGCCTGCTGAATACGTTCATGCATGGGCTGCGGATCGACGCCGGAGAACCCCTCTTCGAAATCAAGGCGGATCAGCTGCTGGTTGCGCGACAGCACGCGCAGCTTGGTGATGGTCGGGTGCGTCGGTACGGAGACGAAATCGCACTTCACGTTGACGTCGGCCAGCGCTTTACTGAGCGCACGCGCGGCGTCGTCAATCCCGGTCAGGCCAACCAGGCGGGAAGTCGCACCGAGAGAAGCGATATTCATCGCCACGTTTGCCGCG
>NZ_JBJDNH010000025.1:0-81789 GCF_044900465.1 Klebsiella sp. NPDC088457
CTGGTGGGTTACATTAAGTTTTACTTTGCCATGACTCAGGGCTTCCTGGTGGTCGGCCTGATCTCCATCCTCTCCGTCGTGCTGATCCACCACGTTATCCGTATGGTTGAGGCCCGTCGCGAACCGGATTCCATTAACCTTATTGCCGACTGAATTCCGGCGCACGGGATAATCAGCGCCAGCGCTCATCCGAGGTAACGGGATACCTCCCTCCCTGCACCGGGTCCTCCGTTAGAGGATAATCCCTCGCGCATCGGAAATTTATCATCCAGACTTAAGCCAAAGACGTAGTCTGCGCAGGCATTGTGCTTTACACTGCGCGCTGCAAAAAACTGAGTAGATAAACGATTAACCAGGCGGTAATGGCGATGAACGGAACGATCACAACGTGGTTTAAAGATAAAGGTTTTGGATTTATCAAAGATGAAAATGGGGATAACCGTTATTTTCATGTGATTAAGGTTGCCAACCCTGAGCTGATTAAGAAAGAGGCGGCGGTGACTTTCGAGCCCACTACCAATAACAAAGGCTTGTCTGCCTATGCTGTAAAAGTGATACCGGAAAGCAAATATATCTATATCGCGGGCGAGCGCCTTAAGCTCACGTCAATCAAGTCTTACCTGGTTTACCGCGAAGAGGTGCCTGCCAACGCCCGCATTGATAAAGAAAATGCGGTGCTGTCTGTCGGCATACTGATGAGTAGCATCAAGCCGAAAGCTGCTGCTCAGCCGGGTGAAATGCGTTCGTTGAAAAAACTGGCGATCACTACCTTCCAGGGAACGACGTTAATCTTCTCGGAAGATGAGATAGACATCGCTGCTACGGTAAAACTGCTCAAAGTCTGAAATCATGCAGGCAGCGCGCCGTATATATGTCCTTCCCCCGCCGGCAAACTGACGTAAACCTGAATCCCGGAGATGACGAATGAATAATGAAGTACCGCTGAAATATTATGATATTGCCGATGAGTATGCGACGGAAGCCGCAGAGCCGGTGAGCGAGTCAGAACGTTCCCCCCTGGCGCGCTATTTTCAGCTGCTGATTACCCGTTTAATGAATAACGAGGAAATCAGTGAAGATGCGCAGCAAGAAATGGCCCTTGAGGCCGGGATCGACGCGCGACGTATTGATGAGATAGCGACGTTTCTGAATCAATGGGGCAATGAGTAGTTCCTGTTTTGGATACCGCGCAGAATAGCGCGGGAAGCGGTGCCGCGGTCAGGCCTGAGTACGGTTTCGCGAGCAGCATGCTGGCGAACAACGTCGGCGAAAAAAACGGGAACCGATCGGCTCCCGTTTGTGGTTAATCAGCGATCGCTGATTACATGTTTTCGATGATCGCGTCGCCAAACTCGCTACATTTCAGCAGTTTAGCACCTTCCATCAGACGTTCAAAGTCATAGGTCACGGTCTTGGCGGCGATAGCGCCTTCCATGCCTTTAACGATCAGGTCTGCGGCTTCGAACCACTGCATGTGGCGCAGCATCATCTCGGCGGAAAGGATAATGGAACCTGGGTTCACTTTGTCCTGTCCGGCATATTTCGGTGCGGTACCGTGGGTCGCTTCAAACAGCGCACATTCGTCACCGATGTTAGCGCCCGGAGCAATACCGATGCCGCCAACCTGCGCCGCCAGGGCGTCAGAGATGTAGTCGCCGTTCAGGTTCATACAGGCAATAACGTCATATTCCGCCGGACGCAGCAGAATTTGCTGCAGGAAGGCGTCAGCGATAACGTCTTTGATGATGATCTCTTTACCGGTGTTCGGGTTCTTGATCTTCTGCCACGGGCCGCCGTCAATCAGTTCGCCGCCGAACTCTTCGCGAATCAGCTGGTAACCCCAGTCTTTAAACGCGCCTTCGGTGAACTTCATGATGTTGCCTTTGTGTACCAGGGTCAGCGAATCGCGATCGTTGGTGATCACGTATTCGATAGCCGCGCGAACCAGGCGTTTGGTGCCTTCTTCAGAGCACGGCTTGATGCCGATACCGCAATGTTCCGGGAAGCGAATTTTCTTCACGCCCATCTCATCACGCAGGAATTTGATCACTTTTTCTGCATCCGCAGAGTCCGCTTTCCACTCGATACCCGCATAGATATCTTCGGAGTTTTCACGGAAGATAACCATATCGGTCAGTTCAGGGTGTTTAACCGGGCTCGGGGTACCCTGGTAGTAACGCACCGGACGCAGGCAGACATAGAGGTCCAGTTCCTGGCGCAGCGCAACGTTCAGAGAACGGATGCCGCCGCCAACTGGCGTCGTCAGAGGGCCTTTGATAGCAACACGATAGTCACGAATCAGATCAAGCGTTTCGGCTGGCAGCCAGACGTCCTGACCGTAAACCTGGGTCGATTTTTCGCCGGTGTAAATTTCCATCCAGGAAATTTTACGCTCGCCTTTATAGGCTTTCTCAACGGCGGCATCCACCACTTTCAGCATCGCTGGGGTCACGTCAACACCGATACCATCACCCTCGATAAACGGGATGATCGGGTTATTAGGGACGTTCAGTTTGCCATCTTGCAGGGTGATTTTTTGACCTTCCGCCGGAACTACTACTTTGCTTTCCATTAACCTCTCCTTCGAGCGCTTCTGGTTCTGCTCTTCCTTTTCACACTAACCGAGCGTTGGCTTTATCCGCCCACTCCCGCCACCGGGTCATCCCGTTAACCGGAGATTCGCGTCCGTGCCGCCTTCTAGTAGCGCGAATCAGTTTGAGCAATATTTTTGTTAAAAAATTGTGATGAGCATGTCAATACTACCTGAATGTTTGCGTCCATGAAAGGCATTCGTAATTAGGCTATAATGCGGCAATTGCCATGATCTGAAAATACCATGCACAAAACTTCATTTAGAAAACATCGCGTTGAGCGATTCAGCTCACAACAAGTCGCCAGACAACGCAAAGAACACCGGCCAAAACGCGTGATCTTGTTCAATAAACCCTATGATGTGTTGCCGCAATTTACTGACGAAGCCGGGCGCCGCACGCTGAAAGATTTTATTACGGTTGCCGGCGTCTACGCGGCGGGTCGCCTGGATCGCGATAGCGAAGGATTACTGGTGCTGACCAACGATGGCGCGCTGCAGGCGAAACTCACCCAACCGGGTAAGCGTACCGGCAAGATTTACTACGTGCAGGTCGAAGGCGAACCCACGTCGGAGGCGCTGGCCGCGCTGCGTGACGGTATCACCCTCAACGATGGCCCCACCCTGCCCGCCGGGGTTGAACGGGTGGCGGAACCCGACTGGCTATGGCCGCGCCATCCGCCTGTCCGCGAGCGAAAAGCGATTCCCACCAGCTGGCTGAAAATCACCCTTTACGAAGGCCGCAACCGTCAGGTACGGCGCATGACCGCGCACGTGGGCTACCCCACGCTGCGCCTGATCCGTTACGCCATGGGCGGCTATACGCTGGACGGCCTCAACAACGGCCAATGGCGGGAGATCCCGCAGGAGAATAAGCCATGAAGCCCCTGCTCTTGACCCTCGCGCTGCTTATCCCACTCGCCGCCGGCGCGGCGAGCTTTGATTGCCAGAAGGCCCGCGCGGCGGATGAAAAGGCCATTTGCGCCCATCTTTCGCTAAACGATAAAGATGTTGAAATGGCCACCAAATACCAGTTTCTGCAAGGACTGCTCGCCATGGGCGGTCGCGGCGCCATTCAGGACGCGCAGCAAAGCTGGCTCAAGAAACGCCAGCAGTGCGGCGGGAACGTATCCTGCCTGACAACCGCCTATGACCAGCGTCTGAAACAGCTGGATGCGATGTACGCCCACATAAATAAGCCGCTTTAATAAGGATGCCTATGTTTAAACCACACGTCACCGTCGCCTGCGTGGTACAGGCGAAAGGCAAATTTCTGGTCGTTGAGGAAACCATTAACGGCAAAGCGCTGTGGAACCAGCCCGCGGGCCACCTGGAAGCGGATGAAACGTTGGTCGAGGCCGCAGAGCGCGAACTGTGGGAAGAGACCGGCATCCGCGCCACGCCGCAGCACTTTATCCGCCTGCATCAGTGGATCGCCCCGGACCAGACGCCGTTTTTACGTTTCCTGTTCGCCATTGAACTTAACGATATGTGCGCCACACAACCGCACGACAGCGATATCGATCGCTGCCTGTGGCTGACCGCCGATGAGATCCTCAATGCCCCGAACCTGCGTTCGCAACTGGTTGCCGAGAGTATCCGTAGCTACCAACAGGACTCACGTTATCCGCTGTCGTTGATCGGTGCGTTCAACTGGCCGCACCAGGGGGGTGCCTGAGCCGCTAGTGCGTGCTAGAATATGCCGCCTTGAAGTTCAATGTGGTGAATATTCCAATGTCAGAAAGCCAAAAAAAAGTGATCGTCGGCATGTCCGGCGGCGTCGATTCCTCTGTTTCTGCCTGGTTGCTGCTTCAGCAAGGCTATAAGGTAGAAGGCCTGTTCATGAAGAACTGGGAGGAAGACGACGGTGAGGAATACTGCACCGCCGCTGCCGACCTCGCCGACGCGCAAGCCGTCTGCGATAAGCTCGGGATTGAGCTTCACACCGTTAACTTTGCCGCAGAATACTGGGACAACGTGTTTGAACTGTTCCTGGCGGAATATAAAGCCGGGCGCACGCCGAACCCGGATATTCTGTGCAACAAAGAGATCAAATTTAAGGCCTTCCTCGAATTTGCCGCCGAAGATCTCGGCGCTGACTATATCGCCACCGGCCACTACGTGCGCCGTGCCGACGTTGACGGTAAGAGCCGGCTGCTGCGCGGCCTGGATGGCAATAAAGATCAGAGCTACTTCCTGTACACCCTAGGCCATGAGCAGATCGCCCAAAGCCTGTTCCCGGTTGGCGAGCTGGAAAAGCCGCAGGTGCGCAAAATTGCCGAAGAGCTGGACCTTATCACCGCCAGGAAAAAAGATTCCACCGGTATCTGCTTTATCGGTGAACGCAAATTCCGCGAGTTCCTTGGCCGCTACCTCCCGGCTCAGCCTGGCAAAATTGTCACCGTCGACGGCGACGACATCGGCGAGCATCAGGGCCTGATGTACCATACCCTTGGTCAACGCAAGGGCCTCGGCATCGGCGGGACCAAAGAAGGAAGTGAAGACCCATGGTACGTTGTCGATAAAGACGTCGAAAACAATATCCTGGTTGTGGCTCAAGGCCACGATCACCCGCGTCTGATGTCCGCGGGCCTGATTGCTCAGCAGCTGCATTGGGTCGATCGCGAGCCGGTGACAGGCACCCTGCGTTGTACGGTGAAAACCCGCTATCGCCAGACCGATATCCCATGCACCGTGAATGCCCTGGATGATGATCGTATCGAAGTCATCTTTGATGAACCGGTCGCGGCGGTTACGCCGGGCCAGTCAGCGGTCTTCTATAGCGGCGAAGTGTGCCTCGGCGGCGGCGTCATCGAACAGCGCCTGCCGCTGCAGTCCTGACAGACGGTTTTTACCGCCGGCGCGGCTCAGCCCATCGCCGGCGGTCTACAAGGAGTATGTGTGGCGAAGAATTATTATGACATCACGTTGGCGCTGGCAGGTATTTGCCAGGCCGCCCGTCTGGTTCAGCAACTGGCGCATCAGGGACATTGCGATAGCGACGCCCTGCACGTTTCGCTGAACAGCATCATCGATCTCAACCCGGATTCAACGCTGGCGGTGTTCGGTGGCAGTGAAGCCAATCTTCGCCTCGGGCTGGAAACGCTGCTCGGCGTGCTCAATAGCGGCAGTCGTCAGGGCCTCAACGCCGAGCTGACCCGCTACACTTTAAGTCTGATGGTGCTGGAACGTAAGCTTGACGGCAGCAAAGGGGCGATGGATACCCTCGGTAACCGCATCGCCGGCCTGCGTCGTCAGCTGGAGCATTTCGATCTGCAATCAGAAACGCTGCTCAGCGCCATGGCGGGGATCTACGTTGACGTCATCAGTCCGCTGGGCCCGCGTATTCAGGTAACCGGCTCCCCCGCCGTGTTGCAAAGCCCGCAGGTACAGGCGAAAGTGCGCGCCTCGCTGCTGGCAGGCATTCGCGCCGCCGTGCTCTGGCACCAGGTAGGCGGCGGGCGGATGCAGCTCATGTTTTCTCGTAATCGTCTGGTTAACCAGGCCAAACAAATTCTTGCTCATTTAACCCCGGAGTTGTGATCTATGGAATTATCCTCACTGACCGCCGTTTCCCCTGTCGATGGACGCTACGGCGATAAAGTCAGCGCGCTGCGCGGTATTTTCAGCGAATTCGGTTTGCTGAAATTCCGTGTACAGGTTGAAGTACGTTGGCTGCAGAAATTAGCCGCGCACGCAGCGATCAAGGAAGTTCCTGCTTTTGCTGCCGACGCAAACGGTTTCCTTGATAAAATCGTTGCTGACTTCAGCGTTGAAGATGCGCAGCGCATCAAAACCATCGAGCGCACCACCAACCACGATGTGAAAGCGGTAGAATATTTCCTCAAGGAAAAAGTGGTCGATATCGCCGAACTGCACGCGGTCTCCGAGTTCATTCACTTTGCCTGCACCTCCGAGGATATCAACAACCTCTCCCACGCCCTGATGCTGAAAACCGCACGTGATGAAGTGGTGCTGCCTTACTGGCGCCAGCTGATTGACGCGGTGAAAGCGCTGGCGATTCAGTATCGCGACGTTCCGCTGCTGTCCCGTACTCACGGCCAGCCGGCGACGCCGTCGACGATGGGTAAAGAGATGGCAAACGTCGCTTATCGCATGGAGCGTCAGTATCGCCAGCTGAACCAGGTGGAAATTCTGGGCAAAATCAACGGCGCGGTCGGCAACTATAACGCCCACATCGCCGCGTACCCGGAAGTGGACTGGCATCAGTTCAGCGAAGAGTTCGTCACCTCGCTGGGGATCCAGTGGAACCCGTACACCACGCAGATTGAGCCGCATGATTACATCGCCGAGCTGTTCGACTGCATCGCGCGCTTCAACACCATCCTGATCGATTTCGATCGCGACGTCTGGGGTTATATCGCGCTTAACCACTTCAAGCAGAAAACCATCGCCGGTGAAATCGGTTCTTCCACCATGCCGCATAAGGTTAACCCGATCGACTTCGAGAACTCCGAAGGCAACCTGGGCCTGGCCAACGCCGTGATGCAGCACCTCGCCAGCAAACTGCCGGTCTCCCGCTGGCAACGCGACCTGACGGACTCAACCGTCCTGCGTAACCTCGGCGTGGGTATTGGCTATGCGCTGATCGCATACCAGTCCACCCTTAAAGGCGTCAGCAAACTGGAGCTGAATGGCGATCGTCTGCTGGACGAACTGGACCATAACTGGGAAGTGCTGGCGGAGCCGATTCAGACCGTGATGCGCCGCTACGGCATCGAAAAACCGTACGAGAAGCTGAAAGAGCTGACCCGCGGTAAGCGCGTTGATGCCGAAGGTATGCAGCAGTTCATCGACAGCCTGCCGCTGCCGGAAGACGAAAAAGTTCGTCTCAAAACGATGACCCCGGCCAACTACATCGGCCGCGCGGTCACCCTGGTTGACGAACTGAAGTAAGCCTCTCCCGACCCTCTTTCCCCCGGAAAGAGGGTTACTTACCGCCATCAACGGCGAGACTGACGCTGACCATCGCCGACTTCGCATCGCCAATGCCCTATGGGCTATCCGCATAGCCTCGTCCACTCCAGCGCCGCCTGGCGTTCTTTCCCATGTCATCTTTTTTCACGCAGTCTCGGTTTGGCCGGTTCTTAAGCCGCTACGAAGGGGCAAAATACGCAGGTAAAACACGTTGCCAGGGCCAGCCAAAAGCGCTGGCACATATTCCGTCTCATCCCTGACGCCAGGCGCATCTTCGATGGTTTATTCGGCCGGGCGCTCGTATGGCTGGCAACGTGGGGCTAAACTTGCCAATATATCCCCACCGCAGGCATCCCTTTTTTGTTGTCGAATGAAAGGATGACCGAAATGGGGCGGCTGGCTGAGTGACAAAGAAAGCCGTTCATTAACAGCTGTTTAAACTCAGTATAGATAATCAGCGCTACACTACTCAAAACGAAAATGAAAGGGAGAAAAGGCATGCGCGTACTCGTCGTTGAGGATAACGCTTTACTGCGCCATCACCTGAAAGTTCAGCTCCAGGAGTTAGGCCACCAGGTCGATGCCGCAGAAGACGCCAGGGAAGCGGATTATTACCTGGGCGAACACGTGCCGGATATCGCCATTGTCGATCTGGGCCTGCCTGATGAAGATGGCCTGTCACTTATTCGCCGCTGGCGTAGCCACGAGGTCTCGGTTCCGGTGCTGGTGCTGACCGCGCGCGAGGGCTGGCAGGATAAAGTCGAAGTGCTGAGCGCCGGGGCGGACGATTACGTCACCAAGCCGTTCCACATTGAAGAGGTCGCCGCCCGAATGCAGGCGCTGCTGCGTCGTAACAGCGGTCTGGCATCGCAGGTGATCTCCCTTCCCCCTTTCCAGGTCGATTTATCGCGCCGCGAGCTGTCGATCAACGATCGGCCGATTAAGCTGACGGCGTTTGAATACACCATTATGGAAACGCTGATCCGCAACCGCGGCAAAGTGGTCAGTAAAGATTCGCTGATGCTACAGCTGTATCCCGATGCCGAGCTGCGCGAGAGCCACACTATTGACGTGCTGATGGGGCGACTGCGGAAAAAAATCCAGTCCCAACATCCGCATGACGTCATTACTACGGTGCGCGGCCAGGGCTATCTCTTTGAACTGCGCGGATGAAAGGTCCGCTACGGCATATTTTGCCGCTTTCCCTGCGCGTTCGCTTTCTGCTGGCGACGGCTGCCGTGGTGCTGGTGCTTTCGCTGGCCTACGGCATGGTGGCGTTAGTCGGCTACAGCGTCAGCTTTGATAAAACGACATTCCGCCTGCTGCGCGGCGAGAGCAACCTGTTCTATATGCTGGCGAAGTGGGAAAACAACCGCATTGACGTCGATATTCCTGAAAATCTCAACATGCAGAGCCCGACGGTCACGCTGATTTACGATGCCAAAGGCAAACTGCTGTGGATGCAGCACGATGTCGCGTGGCTGGCAAAACGCATTCAACCCGAATGGCTGAAAAGCAACGGCTTTCACGAGATCGAGTCCGACGTCGGCAGCAGCAGCATGCTGCTGCGCAATAACCACCAGGTACAGGAGGAGCTCGACGCCCTCCGCCAGCAGGACGACGGTTCGGAAATGACCCACTCGGTGGCGATCAATATCTATCCGGCAACCGATAAGATGCCGCAGCTGAGTATCGTGGTGGTCGACACCATTCCGGTCGAGCTTAAACGTTCCTACATGGTCTGGAGCTGGTTTGTTTACGTGCTGGTCGCCAATCTGCTGCTGGTGATTCCGCTGCTGTGGGTCGCGGCATGGTGGAGCCTGCGTCCTATTGAATCGCTGGCGAAAGAGGTTCGCGAGCTGGAGGAGCACCATCGTGAAATGCTCAATCCGGACACCACCCGCGAACTGACGCGGCTGGTCAGCAATCTCAACCGGCTGCTGAAAAGCGAGCGTGAACGCTATGACAAGTACCGCACCACGCTGACCGATCTCACTCATAGCCTGAAAACGCCGCTGGCGGTGCTGCAAAGCACGCTACGCTCCTTGCGCAGCGAGAAGATTGGCGTCAATGAGGCGGAGCCGGTGATGCTCGAACAGATCAGCCGCATCTCACAGCAAATCGGCTACTATCTGCACCGCGCCAGCATGCGCGGCGGCGGAACCCTGCTGAGCCGCGAGCTGCACCCGATCGCTCCTCTGCTCGACAAGCTAACGTCGGCGCTGAACAAGGTTTATCAGCGCAAAGGGGTTAACATCACCCTCGATATCTCGCCGGAAATCAGTTTTGTCGGCGAGCAGAATGATTTTATGGAAGTGATGGGTAACGTGCTGGATAACGCCTGTAAATATTGTCTGGAGTTTGTCGAAGTTTCCGTGCGCCAGAGCAACGACAATCATCTGCATATTCTGGTGGAAGATGACGGTCCAGGCATTCCCCGCAGCCAGCGTAGCGCCGTGTTTGACCGCGGGCAACGTGCCGATACGCTACGTCCCGGTCAGGGGGTGGGGCTGGCCGTCGCACGGGATATCGTCGAGCAGTACGATGGCGATATCCTCACCGGAGAAAGCCTGCTTGGCGGAGCCTGTATGGAGGTGATTTTTGGCCACCAGCTGCCGGATGATGCGGAAAGCTAAGCGAGCCGTTCCCATAGCAAGCGGCAACTTGTGAGCGGGGAGCACAATCACCGCCAACAAAGAGGCAGTTTGAAGGATGACGTGTATAATCCCAAACAGACACCTGCTGTGGAATAAAAAAAATGGATTATCAATTAACGCTTAACTGGCCTGACTTTATCGAACGCTACTGGCAAAAACGCCCGGTGGTACTGAAGCGCGGCTTCGCCAATTTCGTCGATCCCATTAGCCCGGACGAACTGGCCGGGCTGGCGATGGAAAGTGAAGTCGACAGCCGCCTGGTCAGCCATCAGGACGGAAAATGGCAGGTCAGCCACGGTCCGTTTGAAAGCTACGATCACCTGAGCGAGAACAACTGGTCGCTGCTGGTACAGGCGGTCAATAACTGGCATGAGCCGACGGCGGCGCTGATGCGCCCCTTCCGCGCCCTGCCGGACTGGCGCATTGACGATCTGATGATCTCCTTCTCCGTGCCCGGCGGCGGCGTGGGGCCTCATCTCGATCAGTACGACGTCTTCATCATCCAGGGTACCGGCCGCCGCCGCTGGCGCGTAGGTGAAAAAGTGCCGATGAAACAGCACTGTCCGCACCCGGACCTGCTGCAGGTCGATCCGTTCGAGGCCATTATCGACGAAGAGATGGAACCGGGCGACATTCTCTATATTCCGCCGGGTTTCCCGCATGAGGGCTATTCGCTGGAAAACTCGCTGAACTATTCGGTGGGCTATCGTTCGCCGAACGCCCGTGAGCTGTTCAGCGGCTTTGCCGATTATATTCTGCAGCGTGAACTGGGCAGCCAGCGCTATGCCGATCCGGACGTACCTGCGCGCGACCATCCGGCGGATATATTACCGGTTGAGCTGGATCGTCTGCGGGACATGATGCTGGGGCTAATTAACCAGCCAGAACATTTTAAGCAATGGTTTGGCGAGTTTATTACCCAGTCCCGGCATGAGCTGGACGTCGCCCCGGCGGAGCCGCCGTATCAGCCCGATGAGATTTACGACGCCCTGCAACAGGGTGACAAGCTGGTACGCCTTGGCGGGCTGCGCGTGCTGCGTATTGACGGCGAAGTGTTCGTCAACGGCGAGCAGATTAACTCGCCGCATCGCCCGGCTCTGGACGCCCTGGCAACGCATCTGTCGCTGAACGCAGATCATTTCGGCGATGCGCTGGAAGACCCGTCGTTCCTCGCGATGCTGGCCGCGCTGGTTAACAGCGGCTACTGGTTCTTCGAAGACTAACCTCCGCCCCCCGGCTTGCGGCGCGCTGCGCCTTAGCCGGGCTACAGGTACAGCGCTATCCGACTGCTTTAATGCCGTTATGTAGCCCGCACAAGCGTAGCGCCACCCGGGAAATCTCTCAGCCACCGCGCTGCGCCGTCAGCTCGGCAATGCGCACAATGACCTGTACCGCCTTCTCCATCCCTTCCAGAGTGATGAACTCATGTTTGCCATGATAGTTATACCCGCCGGTAAACAGGTTCGGGCACGGCAACCCCATAAAGGAAAGCTGGGCTCCGTCGGTACCGCCGCGAATCGGCTTCATCTGCGGCGCAATATCGCAATCCACCATCGCCTGGCGGGCAATCTCCACCACGTGCGGATGCGCCATCACTTTTTCATGCATATTGTAGTAACTGTCCTCAATGGCCAGCTCAATATAGCAATCCGGGTGCAGCCCCTTACCCACCTTTTTAGCAATCTCCATCATTTTGCGTTTGCGGGCTTCAAACTGTTTGCGCTCAAAATCGCGGATGATGTAATGCATCTCGGCGCGGTCGACCGTCCCTTTTATACTCGTCAGATGGTAAAACCCTTCATAGCCGGCGGTGGTTTCCGGGGCTTCATCGGCGGGCACTTCGGCATGAATGCGCGCCGCCAGCGAGAGCGCATTTACCATCACCCCTTTAGCCGTGCCCGGATGGACATTATTCCCTACGATCTTGATAGTCACCGACGCCGCGTTGAAGTTTTCGAACTCCAGTTCCCCCACGCCACCGCCGTCAACGGTGTAGGCCCAGCGGGCATCAAAGGCGGCGACGTCGAAATATTTCGCCCCTTTCCCCACCTCTTCGTCCGGGGTGAAGGCGACGCGGATATCACCATGAGGAATATTTTTCGCCTGCAGCGTCGCCAGCGCGGTCATGATCTCGGCAACACCCGCCTTGTCATCGGCGCCCAGCAGGGTTTTACCGTCAGTGGTAATCAAGGTTTGCCCCAGCAGCTGATGCAGCACCGGGAACATCACCGGCGAAAGTACCTCATCGCCGATCCCGAGGGCGATATCGCCGCCGCGGTAGTTTTCCACGATTTGCGGATTAACGTTCTTACCGCTGAAATCAGGTGCGGTGTCGACGTGGGAAATGAAGCCAATGGCCGGAATATCGCCGGCGACGTTTGCCGGCAGGGTTGCCATCAGCGTTCCTTTGTCACTTAGCGTCACGTTAACCAGACCCATTTCTTTCAGCTGCGCCTGCAGCACGCGTAACAGCTTCCACTGCCCTTCCGTACCAGGAACCTGACGCACGCCTGGTTTCGACTGCGTGTCGAAAGAAACGTACTGTAAAAAACGCTCAAGCAATTTATCCATGTAGCCACCCTCTTCTTTTGTGACAACATTATTCATAAGCCCGAAAAGACAAATATTGCGTCAGGTCATTTTTAACCCGGCAAATAAGAATTTAATCCATAAACTAGCGTAATGTTGTAAAGGTTATGTATCTCTATACAACAAGGATTGGCGATCGTAAGCGTTTGCCGTAGAATGCTGGCCCTTATTAATTATGTGCAACCCGAAGGTGGTTAACCACAAACCCCGCACCGGTCAGTCCTCCGCTGCGTCTACATGGGACAGAGTCAAAAATTGAATATACAACCGCGTTCGCTTTCGCCGCTGGTACAACTGGCGGGAATTCGCAAAAGCTTTGATGGTAAAACGGTCATCGCCGATCTTAATCTGACCATCAACAACGGTGAGTTTCTCACCCTGCTTGGCCCCTCTGGCTGCGGTAAAACCACCGTTCTTCGTCTTATCGCCGGGCTGGAAAATGTCGACAGCGGGCAAATTCATCTCGAAGACCACGATATCACCCATGTTCCGGCGGAAAACCGCCACGTCAACACCGTCTTTCAAAGCTACGCCCTGTTTCCCCACATGAGCGTGTTCGAAAACGTCGCCTTCGGTCTGCGTATGCAGAAAACCCCGGCGGCGGAAATCACCCCGCGCGTCCTCGATGCCCTGCGCATGGTCCAGCTGGAGGAGTTTGCCCAGCGTAAGCCGCATCAGCTGTCAGGCGGCCAGCAGCAGCGCGTCGCTATCGCCCGGGCTGTGGTCAATAAACCGCGTCTGCTGTTGCTGGATGAATCGCTGTCGGCGCTGGATTACAAGCTGCGTAAACAGATGCAAAACGAGCTGAAAGCGCTGCAGCGCAAACTCGGCATCACCTTTGTTTTCGTCACCCACGATCAGGAAGAGGCCCTGACCATGTCTGACCGTATTGTGGTAATGCGCGATGGCAAAATTGAGCAGGACGGCACCCCGCGCGAAATCTACGAAGAACCCAAAAACCTGTTCGTCGCCAGTTTTATTGGCGAGATCAACATTTTCAGCGCCACGGTGATTGAGCGTCTTGACGAGCAGCGCGTTCGCGCCCGCGTCGAAGGCCGCGAATGCAATATCTATGTGAATTTCCCGGTCGCTCCGGGGCAGCGGCTGAACGTTATGCTGCGTCCGGAAGATCTGCGCGTCGATGAGGTCCACGACAGCAGCGATGCCGATGGCCTGATCGGCTATATCCGCGAACGCAACTATAAAGGTATGACCCTGGAATCGGTGGTCGAGCTGGAAAACGGCAAAATGGTGATGGTCAGCGAATTCTTTAATGAAGACGACCCCGATTTTGACCACCCGCTGGACCAGAAGATGGCGATTAACTGGGTAGAAAGCTGGGAGGTTGTGCTGGCTGATGAAGAACACAAGTAAATTCCAGAATGGGGTGATCGCCACCATCGTGGGTTGGCTTGTGCTATTCGTGTTTCTGCCCAACCTGATGATCATCGGCACCAGCTTTTTGACCCGCGACGACGCCAGTTTCGTCAAAATGGTCTTTACGCTGGATAACTACGCGCGTCTGCTGGATCCGCTCTATTACGATGTACTGCTGCACTCGCTGAATATGGCGCTGCTGGCAACTCTCGCCTGCCTGGCGCTCGGCTACCCCTTCGCCTGGTTTCTGGCCCGGCTGCCGGAGAAGGTGCGGCCGTTGCTGCTGTTTCTGCTGATCGTTCCGTTCTGGACCAACTCACTGATCCGCATCTACGGATTGAAAATCTTCCTCAGCACCAAAGGCTATCTCAATGAGTGTCTGCTGTGGCTGGGGATTATCGATACGCCGCTGCGCATCATGTATACCCCGTCGGCGGTGATTATCGGCCTAGTCTATATCTTGCTGCCGTTTATGGTCATGCCGCTGTACTCCAGCATTGAGAAGCTCGATCGCCCGCTGCTGGAAGCGGCAAAAGATCTCGGCGCCAGCAAGCTGCAAACCTTTGTCCGCATCATTCTTCCGCTGACCATGCCGGGCATTATCGCCGGCTGCCTGCTGGTGATGCTCCCGGCAATGGGCCTGTTCTACGTCTCTGACCTGATGGGCGGGGCGAAAAACCTGTTGATCGGTAACGTGATTAAGAGCCAGTTCCTGAATATCCGCGACTGGCCGTTTGGCGCTGCGACCAGCATTACGCTGACGCTGGTGATGGGCCTGATGCTGCTGATTTACTGGCGCGCGGCGCGGTTATTGAACAAGAAGGTGGAGCTCGAATGATCGGTCGACTGCTGCGCGGCGGCTTTATGACCGCCATTTACGCTTATCTCTACATTCCGATTATTATTCTGATCGTTAACTCGTTTAACAGTTCGCGTTTCGGTATTAACTGGCAGGGTTTTACCGGTAAATGGTATGGCCTGTTAATGAACAACGATAGCCTGCTGCAGGCGGCGCAGCACTCGCTGACCATGGCGGTGCTGTCGGCGACCTTTGCGACCCTGATCGGCTCGCTGACCGCCGTGGCCCTCTACCGCTATCGTTTTCGCGGTAAGCCGTTCGTTAGCGGAATGCTGTTCGTCGTGATGATGTCGCCGGATATCGTGATGGCAATTTCCCTGCTGGTGCTGTTTATGCTGATCGGCATTCAGCTGGGGTTCTGGTCGCTGCTGTTTTCGCACATAACTTTCTGCCTGCCCTTCGTGGTGGTGACGGTCTATTCGCGCCTCAAAGGGTTCGACGTACGGATGCTGGAAGCGGCGAAAGATCTTGGCGCCGGCGAGCTGACGATTCTGCGGAAAATTATTCTGCCGCTGGCGCTGCCGGCGGTCGCCGCCGGATGGCTGCTGAGCTTTACGCTGTCGATGGATGATGTGGTGGTCTCGTCGTTCGTGACCGGTCCCGGTTACGAGATCCTGCCGCTGAAGATCTATTCGATGGTCAAAGTGGGAGTATCGCCGGAAGTGAACGCCCTGGCGACCATTCTGTTAGTTCTGTCGCTGGTGATGGTCATCGCCAGTCAGTTGATTGCACGTGATAAAACTCAGGGGACGTTAAAATGAAAAAATGGTCACGCCACCTGCTCGCAGCGGGCGCTCTGGCAGTGGGTATCAGCGCCGCGCATGCGGACGACAGCAAAACGCTCTATTTCTATAACTGGACCGAGTATGTGCCGCCGGGCCTGCTGGAGCAGTTCACCAAAGAGACCGGCATCAAGGTTATCTATTCCACTTACGAGTCGAATGAAACCATGTACGCCAAACTCAAAACCTACAAAGACGGCGCCTACGATCTGGTGGTCCCGTCCACCTATTTCGTCGATAAGATGCGTAAAGAAGGGATGTTGCAGAAGATCGATAAAAGCAAGCTGACGAACTTCAGCAACCTCGATCCGCAGATGCTGAACAAACCGTTCGATCCCGGCAACGATTATTCGATTCCCTATATCTGGGGAGCCACGGCGATTGGCGTCAATAGCGAGGCGATCGATCCGAAAACCGTCACCCGCTGGGCCGACCTGTGGAAGCCGGAATATAAAAGCAGCCTGCTGCTGACCGACGATGCGCGGGAAGTGTTCCAGATTGCATTACGCAAACTGGGCTATTCCGGCAACACCACCGACCCGAAAGAGATTGAAGCGGCCTACAACGAGCTGAAAAAATTGATGCCTAACGTCGCCGCATTCAACTCCGATAACCCGGCGAACCCGTATATGGAAGGCGAAGTGAACCTCGGGATGGTGTGGAACGGTTCTGCCTGGGTCGCCCGGCAGTCCGGCACCCCGCTGGAAGTGGTATGGCCGAAAGAGGGGGGCATCTTCTGGATGGATAGTCTGGCCATTCCGGCGAATGCTAAAAACGTCGACGGTGCGCTGAAGCTAATTAACTTCCTCCTGCGCCCCGAAGTGGCAAAACAGGTAGCTGAGACCATCGGCTACCCGACGCCAAACCTCGCCGCGCGCAAGATGTTAAGCCCGGAAGTCGCCAACGATAAGTCGCTCTATCCGGATGCCGAAACCATCGGGCAAGGCGAATGGCAAAACGATGTCGGTAGCGCCAGCGCCCTGTATGAAGAGTATTACCAGAAGCTGAAAGCCGGACGTTAATCCTTTCAGGCGGAGCTTCGCTCCGCCCTTTTTGACTGATTGCCGCTGGCGCAGGGGGCATAAGGTACGGCACTAACGTCGTGCGATTCAGCCCGCCTCTCCCCCGTCGCCCAGCAAAATCTGGCCAAATTCGGCGCGCAGCCGGTTCTTCAGCACCTTGCCGGTCGCGCTGACCGGTAAACTATCAATGAACAGGATCCGGTCAGGGAGCTGCCATTTCGGCACCCGCTCCTGATACCAGGCCAGCAGCTCCGCTTCTTCGATTTCACCGCCCTCCTCCCGGACGCACAGCAGCACCGGACGCTCGTCCCAGCGCGGATGGCGCGCCGCAATCGCCGCCGCGCTGCGGATCGCCGGATGGGCAATAGCGATATTTTCCAGTTCCACCGTCGAGATCCACTCCCCGCCGGATTTAATGATATCTTTGGCCCGGTCGTGGATCACCAGATAGCCGTTCTCATTCAACGTGCCAATATCACCGGTATCGAACCAGCCATCGGCGGTCAACGCCGTCTCAGCGCGGCCATAGTAATTCGCCACCACCCAATGCCCGCGAACCTGCAGATATCCCTGGCTCTCGCCATCGTTCGCCAGCGGCTGGCCGTCAACATCCACCACCCGCAGCTCGATCCCAAAGATGGCGCGCCCTTGTCCGTGCCCCAGCTGACGCTGCTGCTCCCGGGACAGCGTCTGGTGCTTGCGTAGAGGCGTATTGATGGTGCCAATGGGCGATGTTTCGGTCATCCCCCAGGCATGAATCAACTCGATATCATAATCGCGCCGGAACACCTCAATCATCGAGGGCGGTAGCGCTGAGCCTCCGACGAACGAACGTTTGAAATGCGGCAGACGAATCGGCGATTTACGCAGCGCGGCCAGCAGACCGGCCCAGATCACCGGCACTCCGAAAGCCACACTCACCTGCTCCGCGCTCAGGAGCCGCAACAGGCTGTCGCCGTCCAGGTTCGGCCCGGGTAGCACCAGCCGCGCGCCGACCATCGCCGCAATAAACGGCGTGCCCCACGCGTTAACGTGGAACATCGGCACCACCGGCAGCAGAGTATCGTTGGCTGAAATGCCGGCGCCGTCCGGCTGATTGCCGCTGAGGGCGTGCAGCACCAGCGAACGATGGGTATTCAGCACCCCCTTCGGTTTACCCGTCGTTCCTGAGGTATAGCACAGCGAAGCCGGCGCATGTTCGCTCAGCGCTGGCCAGCGATAGCCCGCCGCCTCTTTGGCGATCAGCTCATCAAACAACAGCAGCGAATCCAGCGCCGTAAGCGCATCCTGATGGCATGATTCCAGCAGCACGAAATGTTTTACCGTCGGCAGCTGCGGCCGTAGCCTGGCGATCAGCGGCAGGAAGGTCGGGTCGAAAAACAGGATCTCATCCGCGGCGTCGTTAATAATAAAGGCGAGGTGTTCAATAGACAGACGCGGATTGATGGTATGCGTCACCCAACCGCCAGCGCTGATGCCAAAATAGATCTCCAGATGGCGGCGGTTATTCCACGCCAGGGTGCCACAGCGGGCTCCCGCGGGGATCGCCAACCGGGTTATGGCCGACGCCAGACGCCGCGCATTTTCAGCTACCTGCCCCCAGCTGCTGGACTCCTTTTCCCCTGATGTTGCGACCGAGACAATCTCCGTATCGCGATGATAGCGCGCGGCGTGTTCGATTAACGCCCGGGTGGTTAAATCCTGATACATCATCGGTTGATGCATGACTGATACTCCGCGACTGGCTGATAGCAGGGTGTCTGAAATGAACTATCCCTAAATCTGGCAGCAAGTCGGGCAATCGACCAAAAAAGAGGGGCAATTTTTTGCGCTCACGCACAACAATCGGCACCTTCTGGCACGGAATGTGATGGCAGATAGCTTTTCTGCAGAAAAGCCGCAGAGACGGGACCGGCGCCGTGGCCGGTAAAACGCGGTTGGGCCCGCAGGCCGAACAACGTCGGATCGCCCCCGCGGGCGGCCCTCCGGCGCTGGTCGGCGTCAGCAGTAAAAAACGCGGCGTTAAGCGATCAGAGATCTTTTAACAGCTGGTCGATGAACGCCGGGACCACCTGGCTTGCCGGACCGTAGTGTTTCTCGGCAAATTCGCTTCCCACCAGGCTGGGTTCAAGGTTTAACTCCACCGTGTGGGCCCCCTGCAGACGAGCCTCGTGCACAAAGCCCGCCGCCGGATAGACATGCCCCGAGGTGCCAATAGCGATAAAAATATCGGCCTCGGCGAGGGCGCTGTAGATGTCATCCATGCCCAGCGGCATCTCACCAAACCAGACCACGTGCGGGCGTAACGGCGACGGGAACTGACAGCAATGGCACTTATCATCCACCGTGACGTCGCCGGTCCATTCCAGCACCTGCCCGCTCCACGCACAGCGCACCTTCAGCAGTTCGCCGTGCATATGAATCACCCGGCGGTTCCCCGCCCGCTCGTGCAGGTTGTCGATATTCTGCGTCACCAGCAGAAAGCGATCGCCCAATATCTCTTCCAGCCGCGCCAGCGCCTGATGCGCCGCATTGGGCGCGATGTCCGGCCCCTGCAGCTGGCGGCGGCGGGCGTTATAAAACGCCTGCACCAGCGCGGGATCGCGTGCGAAACCTTCCGGCGTCGCCACGTCTTCAACCCGATGTTCTTCCCACAGCCCATCGGCGGCGCGGAAGGTTTTGATCCCGGACTCTGCCGAAATACCCGCGCCGGTCAGCACCACTACCCTTGGTTTTTCCATCGTTTGCGGAGCCACCCTATCCTCTTTAAAGAAAATCCGCTGGCGCAGACGTTCACGCAAGCGGCGTTTATTGCGGCGAAAACGGCTCAGTCGATGTAAGCGGCGCGACAACATAGCTACCCCTGTGATTAATGAGTCAAATGAAGGAAGGCCGCACCGCGCATCCCTCCGGCATCGCCGTGACGCGCGCGCTCAATGCGCGGCACCCGGGCAACCGGGAGTAAATGTCGCGGCAGGCGCTGCGCCAGCCCTTCGCTTATGGCAGTAAAGTTAGACAATCCTCCGCCAAGCACCAGCAGATCCGGGTCAACAATGGTTAAAATATTCCCCAGGCACACCGCCAGCAGATCGAGATAGCGTTCGACGTGCTCACGCGCCCGCGCGTCATTCTGCTGCCACAGCGCGACAATGTCAGGGGAGGTTAAGGCGTGTTGATAAAAATGTTGATACAGCCAGGCGAAGCCGCGGCCGGAGAGATAGTTTTCAATGCAGCCCAGTTGGCCGCAGCCGCAGCGGGTAAGCGGGAAATCACGCCCCACCACCTCCAGCGCATCCACCGGCAGGCGGATATGACCAAACTCACCGGTAATATAGCTATGCCCGGTAATCGATTTACCGTTAAGCACAAGCCCCCCGCCGACGCCGGTGCCGAGAATCAGCCCCATCACCAGCGGATATTGCGTAAATTCATCGTCCCACGCTTCGGAGAGGGCAAAACAGTTGGCGTCGTTATCCAGACGGACTTCGCGTCCCAGGCGGGCGCTCAGGTCGGCGCGTAGCGGTCGGCCGCTGGCGGCGGGAACGTTGGCGGCATACAGCGTGCCGTCCGCCGTCTCCGGCATTCCCGGAATGCCTATCCCCACCGTTCCCTGGCCGTCAAAGCGGCTATCCGCTTCAAGCACCAGCGCCTCGACCGCCTGCAGAAACGTTTCATAGCTCTCTTTCGGCGTGGCGACGCGTTTTTCCCACCGTAGTCGCCGTTCGGTATCAAACACGCCCAGCGCGATCTTGCTGCCGCCGATGTCAAATCCGTAGTACATTCAGCAATTCCTCTTGTTAACCGGTAAAGCCGGTTATGACGATAAATTACTGGCCACTCAGCACCCTCGCCGGGTCAATGCGGCTGGCGCGGCGGGCGGGATACCAGCTGGCCAGCAAACTCAGCAACAGTGCCGTCACCAGCACATAAATAACATCCAGCCAGTGCAGTTCAGACGGCAGGAAGTCAATAAAATAGATGTCGCCGGACAGGAATTTGTGCCCAATCAGATATTCGAGGCCGTTAATGATAGCGGTCAGGTTCAGCGCGCACACCACGCCAATCACCACCCCGATCAGGCTACCGACCGAACCGGCAAGTAAGCCATACCAGACGAAAATCGCGCGGATCAGGCCATCTTTCGCCCCCAGGGTCCGCAGCACCGCGATATCGCCGCTCTTATCTTTCACCGCCATCACCAGCGTGGAGACGATGTTAAAGCAGGCCACGCCGATCACCAGCACCATCGCGAGGTACATGATGGCGCGGATCATCTGAATATCACGATACATATACCCGTAAGTGCCGATCCAGCTCTTAATATAAACGTAGCTGTTGGTCACCTCGCCCGCATCGCGCACCAGCGTGTTGGCGTGGAATACATCGGTGACTTTAATCGCAATCCCGGTCACGCTGCTACCCATATCGAGATACTGTTGGGCATCAACCATCGGGATCATGGCAAAACTGTGATCGAGCTGGCCGCTCAGCTGCAAAATCCCGCTCACATGCAGCCTGACGCGCTTCGGCTGCAGGAGCTGATGTTCGGCATCGGAATTGGGGATCATGATGGAAACCCAGTCGCCCTGCTTCACGTGCAGGGCGTCCGCCACCCCTTTCCCCAGAATGACCTGCTGCTCGCCTGCTTTAAAGCCGGCCCAGGCATTATTCTGCACAAAGTCAGGGAGCGAGCTCAGGCGGCTCTCCTGCTGCGGATCGACCCCTTTCACCTGAATCGCCCGCATATTGCTGCCGCTTTCCACCAGACCGGTAAAGTTAATATAAGGCGCGGCGGCAACAATGCCTTTCACCTTTTCAACCTTCGCCAGCGCCTCATTCCAGTTGTTCCACGGCTGCTTGACCGGCTCGATTTCGCCATGTGGAACCACCGCCAGGATGCGGTTATTCAGCTCGCGTTCGAAACCGTTCATCGCGCTGAGGCCGACGATTAACACCGCCACCCCGAGCGCAATGCCGATTGTCGAGATCACCGAAATCAGCGACACCATGCCGCCGCGTCGCCGCCCGCGGCTAAAGCGCAGGGCAATCAATAACGATAACGGAGAAGTCATTACCTGGCCCCCATCAGGGTCAGTTCCGCGTTCAGGTGACCATCACGCATCTCCAGCTGGCGGTTCAGCCGTTGTGCCAGCTGCAGATCGTGGGTGACCACCAGGAAGGCGGTACGCTGGGCAACGTTCAGTTCCCCCAGCAGCTGGAAAATACTGTCGGCATTGCGGGCATCAAGGTTACCGGTCGGCTCATCCGCCAGCACCAGACGCGGCTTGTTCACCAGCGCGCGGGCAATCGCCACGCGCTGCCGCTCACCGCCGGAAAGTTCTGACGGGCGATGGTTGCTGCGGTGTTCAAGTCCCACCGCATGCAGCATCGCTTTCGCCTGACGCTCAATGTCCGAGGCTTTCTGTTTGCCAATCAGCAGCGGCATCGCCACGTTTTCGAGGGCGCTAAAATCGGGCAGCAGGTGGTGGAACTGGTAGATGAACCCCAGCTCACGGTTGCGCAGGTCGGCGCGGGCGGCGGCCGAAAGCTTGCTCATCGACTGCCCGGAGAAGATCACCTCGCCGGAAGTCGGCGTGTCCAGGCCACCGAGCAGATGCAGCAGCGTACTTTTACCGGAACCTGACGTCCCGACAATCGCCATCATCTCCCCTTCTTCAATGCTGAAGCTGACATTGTGCAACACGTCCGTTTGCACGTTGCCTTCCTGATAGCGTTTGCACAGATTGTCGCATTGCAGCAGGATCTTATTCATAACGTAAAGCCTCAGCGGGTTGAGTGGCGGCAGCGCGCCAGGAAGGATACAACGTTGACAACAATGCCAGCACCATCGCCACCAGCGCGATAATCGTCACCTGTAGCGGTTCGATCGCGACCGGCAGCGCGGCGCCGTCAAGGAACGCGCCGATAATCGGCATTAAATTATTTAACTGGCTGGCGAGCAGCACGCCGAGCCCGGTGCCAAGCAGCGCGCCGACTATCCCGGCGCTGGCCCCCTGCACCATAAACACCAGCATAATCTGCCGCGGCGTCAGCCCCAGGGTTTGCAGAATCGCCACCTCGCCCTGTTTTTCCATCACCATCATCCCCAGGGAAGTGATGATGTTAAACGCGGCAACGGCGATGATCAGACTCAGCAGCAGACCCATCATATTTTTTTCCATGCGCACGGCCTGGAACAGTTCGCCTTTGCGTTCGCGCCAGTCCTGCCACTTCGTGCCCTGCGGCAGGGCCTGCTGGCTGAGGGTATCGACCTGCAGCGGCTGATTGAGCCACAGACGCCAGCCGGTAATGTTGCCCAGCGGATAGCGCATCAGGCGCGAAGCGTCATCGATATTGCTCAGCATCTGATAGCCGTCCACTTCGCTATTGGCGGCAAAGGTGCCGATGACGTTAAACAGACGTTGGCTGGGCACGCGGCCCATCGGCGTGAACTGGCTGGCGGAAGGCACCATCACGCGGATCCGATCCCCGCGATTGACCCCTAGCTGGCCGGCCAGCTGCTCGCCAAGAATGACATTATATTTCCCGGCCTGCAGATCGCTTTGTTTGACATTGACAAGGAACGGCGTCAGCGGATCTTTTTGCGCCGGGTCGATCCCCAGCATCACGCCGACCGCCACGCTACGGGCGCTTTGCAGTACCACATCCCCGGTGGTTAAGGGTGCGACCCGGGTGACCCCCTGCAGTTTGACGGCGATTTCCGGCAGCTGCTGCGGGTTAACCGAGCCCTGCTGGGCGCTAAGAATGGCCTGCGGCATCAGCCCCAGGATGTTGTTCTGCAGCTCACGCTCGAAGCCGTTCATGACCGAAAGCACGGTGACCAGCGCCATCACGCCAAGCGTAATGCCGATGGTGGAAAGCCAGGAAACGAAACGACCGAAGCGGTCGGCTGCGCGCCCGCGCATGTAGCGAAGGCCGATAAAGAGTGCGGCAGGTTGATACATGTAATCCATCTGGTTGCTGATAGCCGATGCACGAGTATATATGGCATAGCACAACGCGTAAATCACTGAAACGGTAAGTTTTTGTCGCGAAGGGGTAAAAAAGTAAATATAAATCAATTAGATATTTAATTCACCGGCGCTTATCTATCAGAATCTTTCACCGTGACGGCACATCCCGCCGTCATTGCGGTTGGCGAATTCTGGCCAATCGCGGATAATCATCGACATTGAATATCAGCGATTTGCCCCTATATCGTAGAGCGAATCACCCGGAGCCTATTTAGTAGGCGTACATTGTTGCAGCCAGTTTGGCGCGGGCAACGCTTCGATTCCGGCAGCGACACGCCGTACGAAGGACGTTTCAACACGCCCGGCGCAAATGGCAAATAAAATAGCCTAATGGGATAGGCTCTAAGGGATCCTGACAACCGCTATGCCTCAACAATATCGATACTCACTGCCGGTCAAACCCGGCGATCAGCGGTACCTCGGCGAATTAACCGGCGCGGCTTGCGCCACTTTAGTTGCAGAAATGGCCGAGCGTCACGGCGGACCGGTAATACTCGTCGCCCCTGACATGCAAAATGCCCTGCGCCTGAATGATGAAATCCGCCAGTTTACCGACAGCATGGTGATCGGCCTCGCGGACTGGGAAACGCTGCCGTACGACAGCTTCTCGCCGCATCAGGACATTATCTCTTCCCGCCTGGCGACCCTGTATCAATTACCGACCATGCAGCGCGGCGTCCTGATCGTCCCGGTCAGCACCTTGATGCAGCGCGTCTGCCCGCATAATTTCCTCCACGGCCATGCGCTGGTGATGAAAAAAGGTCAGCGCCTGTCGCGCGACGGCCTGCGCACGCAGCTGGATAGCGCCGGCTATCGTCACGTGGATCAGGTAATGGAGCATGGTGAATATGCTACCCGCGGCGCCCTGCTCGATCTGTTCCCGATGGGCAGCGATCGGCCTTATCGCCTCGATTTCTTTGATGATGAAATCGACAGTCTGCGTCTGTTCGACGTCGACAGCCAGCGCACGCTGGAAGAGGTGGAAGCCATCAACCTGCTGCCCGCGCATGAGTTCCCGACCGATCAGACCGCGATCGAGCTGTTCCGTAGCCAATGGCGCGATCGCTTTGAGGTCAAACGCGACGCCGAACATATTTATCAGCAGGTCAGTAAAGGCACGCTGCCGACCGGTATCGAATACTGGCAGCCGCTGTTTTTCAATGAACCGCTGCCGCCGCTGTTCAGCTACTTCCCGGCGAATGCCCTGATCGTTAATACCGGCGATCTGGAAGCCAGCGCTGAACGTTTCCAGAATGAAACCCGCGCCCGCTTTGAAAGCCGCGGCGTGGACCCAATGCGCCCGCTGCTGCCGCCGGAACAGCTGTGGTTGCGTATCGATGAGCTGTTCGGCGAGCTGAAAAAATGGCCGCGCGTGCAGTTAAAAACCGAGCGGCTGGCTGACAAAGCGGCCAATACTAACCTCGGCTATCAGAAGCTGCCGGATCTCTCGATTCAGGCCCAGAATAAAGCGCCGCTGGACAACCTGCGCCGTTTTCTCGAAGCCTTTACCGGCCCGGTCATCTTCTCGGTCGAGAGTGAAGGCCGCCGCGAAGCGCTGGGGGAGGTGCTGGGGCGGATTAAAATTGCGCCGAAACATATACTGCGGCTGGAAGAGGCAACTGCCGCCGGCCGCTATTTAATGATTGGCGCGGCTGAACACGGGTTTATCGATACTCAGCATAATCTGGCGCTGATTTGTGAAAGCGACCTGCTGGGCGAGCGCGTGGCGCGCCGTCGCCAGGATTCACGCCGGACGATTAACCCCGATACCTTAATTCGCAACCTGGCGGAGCTGCATATCGGCCAGCCGGTGGTGCACCTGGAACACGGCGTCGGCCGCTATGCCGGGATGACCACCCTCGAAGCTGGCGGCATCAAGGGCGAATACCTGATGCTGACCTACGCCAACGACGCCAAACTGTATGTCCCGGTCTCCTCGCTGCACCTGATTAGCCGCTATGCCGGCGGAGCGGAAGAGAGCGCGCCGTTGCATAAACTCGGCGGCGACGCCTGGGCGCGCGCGCGGCAGAAAGCGGCAGAGAAAGTCCGCGACGTGGCGGCGGAACTGCTCGATATTTACGCCCAGCGGGCGGCAAAAGCGGGCTTCGCCTTTAAGCACGATCGCGAACAATATCAGCTATTTTGTGACGGTTTCCCCTTCGAGGCCACCCCGGATCAGGCCCAGGCGATTAACGCCGTGCTCAGCGATATGTGCCAGCCGCTGGCGATGGATCGTCTGGTCTGCGGCGACGTTGGCTTCGGGAAAACCGAAGTGGCGATGCGCGCCGCCTTCCTGGCGGTAGAGAACCATAAACAGGTCGCGGTACTGGTGCCGACCACCCTGCTCGCTCAGCAGCACTTCGACAACTTCTGCGACCGCTTCGCCAACTGGCCGGTACGTATTGAAATGCTGTCGCGTTTTCGTAGCGCCAAAGAGCAGGCGCAGATCCTTGAGCAGGCGGCGGAAGGTAAAATCGATATTCTTATCGGGACCCACAAGCTGCTGCAAAGCGAAGTTAAGCTGCGCGATCTCGGCCTGCTGATCGTCGATGAGGAGCATCGCTTCGGCGTACGTCACAAAGAGCGGATCAAAGCGATGCGCGCCGATGTCGATATCCTGACGCTGACCGCCACGCCGATTCCGCGGACCCTGAATATGGCCATGAGCGGCATGCGCGACCTGTCTATTATCGCCACGCCCCCTGCCCGCCGCCTGGCGGTGAAAACCTTCGTCCGCGAGTACGACTCGCTGGTGGTTCGCGAAGCGATTCTGCGTGAAGTGCTGCGCGGCGGCCAGGTCTACTATCTCTATAATGACGTGGAAAACATCCAGAAAGCGGCGGACCGTCTCGCCGAGCTGGTACCCGAAGCGCGGGTTGCCATCGGGCATGGGCAGATGCGCGAGCGCGAACTGGAACGGGTGATGAACGATTTCCACCACCAGCGCTTTAACGTACTGGTTTGTACCACCATTATTGAGACCGGGATCGATATCCCGACCGCCAATACCATTATCATCGAGCGCGCAGACCATTTCGGTCTTGCCCAGCTGCACCAGCTGCGCGGGCGCGTCGGGCGTTCACACCATCAGGCCTATGCCTGGCTGCTGACCCCGCACCCTAAGGCGATGACCACCGATGCGCAAAAGCGTCTGGAAGCGATCGCCTCGCTGGAAGATCTCGGCGCCGGATTCGCCCTGGCCACCCACGACCTCGAAATCCGCGGTGCCGGGGAGCTGTTGGGCGAGGACCAGAGCGGGCAGATGACCACCATCGGCTTCTCGCTGTATATGGAGCTGCTGGAGAATGCCGTTGATGCCCTGAAAGCCGGGCGCGAGCCTTCGCTGGAGGATCTCTCCAGCCAGCAGACCGAAGTCGAACTGCGAATGCCGTCACTGCTGCCGGACGATTTTATCCCCGATGTGAATACCCGCCTCTCGTTCTATAAGCGGATTGCCAGCGCGAGGAATGAGCACGAGCTGGAGGAGATCAAAGTCGAGCTGATTGACCGCTTCGGCCCGCTGCCGGATGCGGCGAGAAACCTGCTGGATATCGCCCGTCTGCGTCAGCAGGCGCAGAAACTCGGGATTCGTAAGCTGGAAGGCAATGAAAAAGGTGGAGTGATTGAGTTCAACGAGAAGAACAACGTCAACCCGGTGTGGCTGATTGGCCTGCTGCAAAAACAACCGCAGCACTTCCGTCTGGATGGCCCAACGCGGCTGAAGTTTATGCAGGATCTCGGCGAGCGTAAAACGCGGATGGAGTGGGTGCGTCAGTTTATGCGTCAGTTAGAAGAGAACGCCGCCGCATAATCTCCGCGAAGGATACGGCGTTTTCTGCCGTATCCTTTTCTTTCCGCCAGCCCTCCTGCATCGACACATCTGGTAAACTTTACAAATATTTTGCAATTCACCAGGATTTCCCCACATCCTCGCCACGATAATTGATGTCTGTTTCCGCATAAAAAATAATCCCTTACTGATTATGATAATCTCTATATCGCGTATTTCACTCTGGCTGGCGACGATCGCCGTCGCCGCCTTACTGGCGCTCCCCGCGCGCGCCAACACCTGGCCTTTACCGCCCCCCGGTAGCCGGGTTGTCGGGCAAAACCAGTTTCATGTCGTGCAGAATAACGGCGGCTCGCTGGAAGCCATCGCCAAAAAGTACAACGTCGGCTTTCTGGCGTTGCTGCAGGCGAACCCTGGCGTCGACCCCTATGTTCCGCGTGCCGGGAGCGTGCTGACGATTCCGCTCCAGACTCTGCTGCCGGATGCGCCGCGCGAAGGTCTGGTTATTAATCTCGCCGAGCTACGGCTCTATTATTACCCACCGGGCAAAAACGAGGTCACCGTCTACCCTATCGGTATCGGCCAGCTGGGCGGCGACACCCTGACGCCGACGATGGTCACCACCGTCTCCGACAAGCGGGCTAACCCGACGTGGACGCCAACCGCCAATATTCGGGCACGTTATAAAGCAATGGGGATTGAGTTACCCGCCGTGGTGCCTGCCGGGCCGGATAACCCGATGGGCCATCACGCCATTCGTCTCGCGGCTTACGGCGGGGTCTACTTGCTGCACGGCACCAATGCCGACTTCGGCATCGGCATGCGCGTGAGCTCCGGCTGCATCCGCCTGCGCGACGACGACATCAAGACCCTGTTTAATAAAGTTACCTCAGGGACTAAGGTCAATATCATCAACACGCCGGTGAAGGTGTCCGTTGAGCCGGACGGGACGCGGCTGGTCGAGATCCATCAGCCGTTGTCCAAACGCCTGGACGACGATCCGCAGACCTTGCCGATTATCCTGAACAGCGCGATGGAAGCCTTTAAGCAGGCATCGGGGACGAATCAGGAAGTGATGAACCGCGCCATCGAGCTGCGCTCAGGGATGCCGGTTGACGTTACCCGCCACCATCGCGGCAGCGAATATGCGCTGTAAGCGCGTCATGGTGGAAATAAAAAACCGCGCTTGAGGCTAATGCCGGTCGGATGGACAAAAGTTTTTGAACGACGTTGACGTCGCCCCCGAAGGGGTGAGCCCCAGGGTCGGGTGAAACCGGCCCCGGGCCGTTCACCTGCACCGCCGGAAACAGAAATATGCGGGACTCATGGTGAATGGAATATTCCACATCACGAACCACAAATACTATGCTTCGCCCAAACCACCGTTTACCGGCATCACGCAAGCCCACAACAAACCATAAAAATATGCCGGCCATTTTAAGTGGCCAGCATGACCCGTTAAGGCGTTTTTTTATGGGTATAAAACGAACAGGTTAAACGATATGGCGACGCGTCGCGGAGCCCATAAAGGGGTGAGCTCCGCTTCGCGTCTGTGGCATAACAGGGGATAACGTACTGCTTACTTACCGCGCGCTGATAAAGGGGTCAGGGCGCGTTTTGTCAGTGGCATGACAGGGGGACAACGACACTTATTTGTAGATAACCGCGGTCCCGTGCAGGGTGTTAGGACCGGTTACGGAAGTAATACGGAAAGAGGTGGCGCCCATTTCTTCCGCTTTCTGCGCCAGCTGGTCTTCCAGCGAGCCCAGGTTAGTCCCGGCAGAGGCGGAAACGGTACCAATTTTATGTTGGCCAGCCGGAGTGGATTGCACTTCAACGGCAGCAAAACTGGCGAAAGAGAGAGAGCTCAGCACGGCGGCTAGCGTCAGCGTTTTGATGTTTTTCATGATTATTATACCTATGCAGATGATTTTTTTAGTAGGGTCGCAAGAATTAACTTAACGATCGATAGGTAAATAATAATGTGACCTGCATCACACGTCAACAGATTTTTATAACGACCGTTCATTTATTCATAAACAACTTAAAATTCATATATATATGAATTATTTATTTTTGCGGGTTCTGTGCTGGTAGCCAGCAGCGTTTATTTTTATAATGCCCTTTCAACAAACCAACAAAGATAGGTACAGCGGCATCATGACAACTGACGTTCAAAGTTGCACAAAAAAAAGCCGTGGCCGACCTAAAGTGTTCGACAAGGAAGCGGCGCTGGATAAGGCCATGGCACTTTTCTGGCAACACGGCTACGAGGCAACTTCTCTTGCCGATCTGGTGGAGGCGACCGGGGCAAAAGCTCCGACGCTGTACGCTGAGTTCGTCAATAAGGAAGGGCTATTTCGCGCGGTCCTGGATCGCTATATTTCGCGTTTTGCCGCTAAACACGAAGCGCTGCTGTTTGCCGAGGAAAAATCGGTCGACCAGGCCTTGCGGGACTATTTCACCGCCATCGCCACCTGTTTCACCAGCAAAGATACGCCGGCGGGGTGCTTTATGATCAACACCTCGGCGGCGCTGGCTGCCTCTTCTACCGATATCGCCAATACGATTAAGTCCAGACACGCGATGCAGGAACAGACGCTGACCCGGTTCCTGCAGCAGCGGCAGCTGCGCGGCGAGCTGCCGGCAAACGGCGATGTGCGGCAGCTGGCGCAGTTCTTAAGCTGCGTCCTGCAGGGTATGTCTATCAGCGCGCGCGAAGGCGCTGATTTCGCTAAGCTGATGCAAATCGCCGAGACCACGCTGCGGCTGTGGCCCCAAATCCTCCAGCACTAATCTGCTTTGCCACCCGGTGGTAACCGCCATCGGGTTTGTCCCTTTCCTACGCCGTTAACCCCACTTTCTCTAATGTTTTCACATCGTTAGCTACGAATTTTGTTGTAAATGATATTGATAACAATAATCACTGCGTGCAGAATTCGCATTTAAGTTTTTCAGCTTATTTCAGGCTGTAACAATCGATGCCTTCCCGCATCGAGCATTAAAACAATATGACTTAAAACAACAATGCAGTTAACTCATAAAAGGAATGTGCATGAACAAGCGTCTCTGGGTGCTTAACCCACTGCTGCTCGCTACCGCCCTGCCCGTCTTTGGCGCACAGGCGGATGAAGAAAACCTCATCGTTAGCGCCAACCGTACCCACCGTACCGTCGCCGAGATGGCGCAAACGACCTGGGTTATCGAAGGCCAGGAAATTGAACAACAGGTTCAGGGCGGGAAAGAATTTAAAGATGTGCTGGCGCAGTTGATTCCAGGCATCGATGTCAGCAGCCAGGGGCGCACTAACTACGGAATGAACATGCGTGGACGGGCCATCGTGGTACTGATCGACGGCGTGCGCCTCAACTCCTCCCGTACCGATAGCCGCCAGCTCGACGCCATCGACCCGTTCAATATTGAGCATATCGAAGTCATTTCCGGCGCCACCTCGCTGTATGGCGGCGGCAGTACCGGCGGTCTGATTAATATCGTGACCAAAAAAGGCCAGCAGGAGCGCCATGTCGATCTGGAGCTCGGCGCTAAAAGCGGATTTGCCAACAGCAACGATCATGATGAGCGCGTGGCGGCGGCGGTGAGCGGCGGTACCGACCACGCTTCCGGGCGTTTATCGGTGGCTTATCAGCGCTTCGGCGGCTGGTACGATGGCAATAACGATGCGCTGGTCCTTGATAATACCCAAACCGGCCTGCAGCACTCCGACCGTCTGGACGTCATGGGCACCGGCACCATCGATATTGACGAAAACCGCCAGTTGCAGCTGGTCACTCAGTATTATAAAAGCCAGGGTGACGATTACGGCCTGTACCTCGGCAAGAACATGTCGGCAGTCACCGGCGACGGTAAAGCCTACACCACCGACGGTCTGAATTCCGACCGGGTGCCCAGCACCGAACGCCACCTGATTAGCCTGCAATATTCCGATGCCGACTTCTATGGTCAGAATCTGGTCAGCCAGGTCTATTATCGCGACGAATCGCTGACCTTCTATCCTTTCCCGACGCTAAGTAAAGGCGCCGTCAGCAGCTTCTCAGCGTCACAGCAGGATACCGACCAGTATGGCGCGAAAATCACCCTCAATAGCCAACCGCTGAACGGGTGGGACCTGACCTGGGGGCTCGACGCCGATCACGAAACCTTTAACGCTAACCAGATGTTCTTCGACCTCAACACATCGATGGCATCCGGCGGCCTGCACAACGATTCGATCTACACTACCGGCCGCTATCCGGGCTACAGCATCACCAACCTCGCGCCGTTCCTGCAAACCAGCTATGACCTCAACGATATCTTCACCCTCAGCGGCGGCGTGCGCTATCAGTGGACGGAGAACCGGGTGGATGATTTTGTCGGCTACGCGCAGCAGCAGGATGTCGCTAACGGAAAAGTGAACTCTGCCGATGCCATCCCGGGCGGCAAAACGGACTATGACAACTTCCTGTTTAACGCCGGGATTGTCGCCCATCTCACCGATCGTCAGCAGACCTGGTTTAACTTCTCGCAGGGCGTCGAGCTGCCGGATCCGGGGAAATACTACGGGATTGGTCAATACGGCGCGGCGGTCAACGGCAACTACCCTCTGCTGTCGAGCGTCAATGTCGGCGATTCGCCGCTGCAGGGGATCAAAGTTAACTCCTACGAACTGGGCTGGCGTTACACCGGTGATAACCTGCGTACGCAGCTGGCGGCCTATTACTCCACCTCGGATAAGACCATCGTCGTCAACCGCAGCGATATGACCATTGACGTCCAGTCTGACAAGCGGCGGATTTACGGCGTCGAAGGCGCGGTCGATTACTTCTTCGCGGATAGCGACTGGAGTACCGGGGCTAACTTCAACGTGCTGAAATCACAGGTGAAGAGTGACGGAAGCTGGCAGAAATGGGACGTCACCCTCGCCTCGCCATCGAAAGCCACCGCCTGGGTCGGCTGGGCGCCGGAGCCGTGGTCGCTGCGCGTGCAGACTCAGCAGGTCTTCGATATTAGCGATGCGGGCGGCAATAAGCTCGACGGTTACAACACCGTGGACTTTATCGGCAGCTATGCGTTGCCGGTAGGTAAGCTGACCTTTAGCATCGAAAACCTGCTGAATGAAGACTACGTCACCATCTGGGGCCAGCGCGCGCCGCTGCTGTACAGCCCGACCTACGGCAGTCCGTCTTTGTATGAATACAAAGGACGCGGGCGCACCTTTGGTCTGAACTATGCCGTGAGCTTCTGATAAAAAAAGCCCCTCAGCCTGAGGGGCTAATCGCATTCCACGTCTTTTTTACGCTTTGTTATTCAGAATGAGCTGGCCGTTGCTATCCAGCGGAATTTGCGTCCCGGGATCGTGCTCCATGCGGATTTTTCCCTGCTGATCGCCGATTTTATAGGTGACGTCATAACCCAGCATTTTATCCGACTTATCGTACACCGTTTTGCAGCGCTGCTGCGTGGTGGTGTAGGTATCGCCTTCCTGCATCGATCCCTGGATCTGGTTACCGGCGTAACCGCCGCCCAGCGCGCCAACAACGGTGGCCACGCTGCGGCCGCGACCGCCGCCGAACTGGTGACCGATAACCCCACCGGCTACGGCGCCGAGTACGGAACCGGCAATACGGTTTTCATCCTGCACCGGACGACGATGGGTTACCGTGACGTTACGGCATTCCTGACGCGGGGTCTTCACGCTTTCTTTTATCGGCGTGCTGGAGACCACCTGGGCATATTGCGGGCCCCGATCTAACACATTCAGACCAGCGACAGCTGCAACACCCAGCGCGGCAGCCACGCCAATCCCTATACCCGCCAACATTGATTTATTCACGGGGTATCCTCCCTTGTTGCTGATAGAGACAATTTTGCAGCCCACCCGGGAACCTTGCAAATCAGAAAGCGGATGAAAAATGCGAGGAAATGTAGCAAACGGACGGGATTCAGAGGAATCTGAGAGGATACAGCGGAAATAACAGAATGATGTTCTGAAGAAACGCCGGCGTCGCCGCGCTCGGCCGGGCCAGCATTTTACGGATTGTCCGCGAGCCCGGATTCGCCTGACGGCGCAATCCGGGAACGGAACCAACGGCTATCAGTGCAGTTTCAGACGCGGACGAATAATGCGGTTGATACGCCCCACCAGCATCATCAGACCGGTTTTACAATAACCATGCAGCGCAATCTGATGCATACGGTACAGAGAGATGTATACGAAGCGCGCAATACGCCCTTCAACCATCATTGAACCGCGCATCAGGTTGCCCATCAGGCTACCGACGGTCGAGTAGTTTGAGAGTGAAACCAGCGAGCCGTGATCTTTATAAGCATAGGATTTCAGCGGCTTACCTTTCATCTGCGCCAGGATATTATGCAGGGCGCAGGTCGCCATCTGGTGCGCCGCCTGAGCGCGCGGCGGAACAAATCCGCCTTCCGGACGCGCGCAGGAGGCGCAGTCGCCGATGGCGTAAATATCCGCATCGCGGGTCGTTTGCAGCGTCGGCTCCACCACCAGCTGATTGATACGGTTGGTTTCCAGACCGCCAATCTCTTTCATAAAGTCCGGCGCTTTAATCCCGGCGGCCCAGACCATCAGGTCAGCGTTAATAAACTCGCCGTCTTTGGTGTGCAGGCCGTTAGCATCCGCGCTGGTCACCATGGTTTTCGTCAGCACGCGAACGCCAATCTTCGTCAGCTCGCTATGCGCGGCGCTGGAAATACGCGGCGGCAGCGCCGGCAGAATGCGTTCGCCGGCTTCCACCAGGGTGACGTTCAGCGCTTCGTTGGTCAGCCCTTTGTAACCATAGCTGTGCAGCTGTTTCACCGCATTGTGCAACTCAGCGGACAGCTCAACGCCGGTCGCTCCGCCGCCGACGATAGCAATATTCACTTTCCCGTTAGCGCCGAGGTTGGCGGAGTATTTCAGGAACAGGTTGAGCATTTCCTGGTGGAAACGACGAGCCTGGTGCGGGTTGTCAAGGAAAATACAGTTTTCTTTGACGCCCGGGGTGTTGAAGTCATTAGAGGTACTGCCCAGCGCCATAACCAGGGTGTCATACGGCAGCTTACGTTCGGCAACCAGCAGCTCGCCTTTCTCGTCATGCAGCTCGGACAGGGTAATGGTTTTGGCTTCACGGTTGATATCCGCCACAGAGCCAAGCTGGAACTGGAAACCGTGGTTACGGGCATGTGCCAGATAGCTCAGCGCGTCTACACCTTCATCGAGTGAACCGGTCGCCACTTCGTGCAGCAACGGCTTCCACAGGTGGCTATGATTGCGATCCACCAGCGTGATTTTCGCTTTTTTGTTACGGCCCAGCTTTCTACCCAACTGAGTAGCCAGTTCCAGCCCGCCGGCACCACCACCAACGATTACGATTCTTTTCAATGGCGTAGTCACGTGACCCCCTAAAAGTATTAACCAATTGTTAATTAAAAGTTATATAAATAGCTCTTATTTAACAACAAGTTATCGCAGTGAAACCATTCAGCGAATTGAGAATACCATGAACGGGTCATTGGTCATACCAAAATTGATATGCATCAAGTTTTACCGCATATTTTTTGCACGGGCAATCACGGAATGGATAAAAAAAGCCCGTTGTCAGGAGAGACAACGGGCCGGGGGAGGCTATCAGCCAAGCGTCTTAAACGCTTTTATGCGCTGCAGGTGCGGGGAGATGTTTTTGAATTTATGGCTCTGCTCGCTATCCCAGATGATTTCATAATAATGATGCAGCAGATCAGCCGAACGCTGGCTGTTAAGCGCTTCATCCTGGCGGGAGAGGATCACCAGACAACGATCGCGATTCTTTTCACGGAAGTTATTCACGCACTTGGTGGCGATATCGGCATACTCTTCCGGGCGGTCGATCTTGCCTTCCATGTTTTCCGCAGGAAACAGGTTCGGGTTGAAAATGGCCTGGCGAATATCGCAAAGGAAACCAATCCGTTCCGCCCAGTAGCCGCCCAGGCCGACGCCGCAAATCAGCGGCCGATCGTCGGTGTTGAGCTGCAGCATTTTATCGACCTCTTTTAGCAGGTGCTGCATATCATGTTTTGGGTGCCGCGTACTGTAGCTTATCAACCGCACATCGGGATCGATAAACTGCAGCTGCATCACCTTCTCATGGTTACCAGGGCTGTTCGAGTCAAAACCGTGTAAATAAATAATCATCGCATCCTCACCAGACAACAACGCCCTTCAGGTCATTATGCCGACTTCGCCTCTTGCCAACGCGCATGGAGCTGCTCCAGCTGTGTGCTGACCCTCTTCCAACGGGCGGAGTCGCGCAATTCCTGACGGGTAAATGAACCTTTATGATACAATTTCGTAACACGCTCTGCTTTGATCGGCGACAGGTTATCCAGCACGCTGACCGCCCCCTTACGATTATTGCAGACCAGGATCATATCGCAACCCGCATCCAGAGATGCCTGCCCGCGTTCCGCGTAGCTGCCCATGATCGCCGCCCCTTCCATCGACAGGTCGTCAGAGAAAATCACGCCGTCAAAACCCAGCTCACCGCGCAGCACCGTCTTCAGCCAGTGCGCCGAGCCGCTGGCCGGACGCGGATCCACCTCGCTGTAGATAACGTGGGCAGGCATAATCGCATCAAGACGGTTTTCCGCCACCAGCGTGCGGAAGACCGCCATATCCCTGGCGCGGATATCGGCTTCAGGGCGCGGGTCGCGCGGCGTCTCTTTATGCGAATCGGCGCTCACCGCGCCGTGCCCCGGAAAGTGCTTACCGGTGGTTTTCATTCCCGCTTCGTGCATGCCGTCAATAAAGTGGCGGGCGATAGTCAGCGCTTTTGTCGGGTCCTCATGATAAGCCCGCTCGCCAATGGCGGCGCTAATGTGGCCGACATCCAGCACCGGAGCGAAACTGATATCGATGTCCATCGCGATCATTTCGCTGGCCATCAGCCAGCCGGCCTGGGCAGCCAGCGCGCCGCCTTCTTCCATCCCCAACAGCGCCGCAAAAGATTGTGCGGCCGGCAGACGGGTAAATCCTTCGCGGAAACGCTGCACGCGCCCGCCCTCCTGATCGACCGCCACCACCAGATGATTGCGCGAGGCCTCGCGGATCTGGCGAACCAGCTCACGCAGCTGCGCCGGATCGTGATAGTTACGGGTAAATAAAATCAGCCCGCCCACCAACGGATGCGCCAGAATCTCACGCTCTTCCGCATCCAGTTCAAAACCTTCGACATCCAACATTACCGGACCCACACTGACCTCTCTTATCCTTTTCGTTCTTTGTCTAACTGACACCATGTTTCATCTGCCAGCGTGATAAACTGCCGGTCGCCGGTCTGTTGCCAACGACGCTCGTACCAGCCGGCCATCAGCACCCCTACCCACGGACGCCAGCGCTGAATTTGCTGCCACAGCAGTTGCGCATCGAGGTGCGCCAGCCGCGCATATTCTGCCGCCAGCTGGCGCTGTTCTGCCCCTTCGACCCACACTGCCGCCAGCTCCAGCGCGATATCGCCATCACCAGCGTATTCCCAGTCAATCAGCCGCAGCCCGCCCTTCGTATGGACGATATTGCCGGCATGCACATCCATATGTAGCGGCGCCAGGCGTAAGGGGCGGGGCTCGCCGCGCCGTAACAACCGTTTATGCCAGCGTAGCCACAATGGCGTACGGCGCGCGCTATCGCACTGTAGCCAGTACTGCTCAAGCAGCGGAGCCAACGCGATGCGCCAGCCCAGGCGCGGCTGTCGGTGCAGATGATACAATAAGCCTGCCAGCTGCGGGCCGCGCGGAAGGGTGCTTTTCATCTCGCCGTCGCAATATTCCACCACCATCCAGCGGGGGGAATAGAAGTGTGGCGCAGGGACAATCGTCGCCGGCAGACGAGACAACGTACGGTACTGCCGGAGGAATGCGCTGGCGGGCGCCTGAGGATCGTGCGGCTGGCGTAGCACCAGCCGCCGGACACCGTCGCTGATAATACAGCTGCCGCCGCTCAGGCCACCGTGGCCCCGATCGACGACAGGCGAATAGCCGGGGAAAAAGCGCGACAAAACCTCATCGCGCGTTAGCTTATTGTTGCTGAACTGCACCTTTACCTGACCAGATAATCTCGCCAGTTTGTACCAGCATCAGTTGCATTTTCAGCTCAGGCGTATTGACGTTGCCGGTTGCGTTAGAGTACAGCACGTACTGGGCGCCCACGGTGCGGGCAATCCCCATCGCTTTGCTGCGGCTGCCGAGGCTGTCCTGCGGCGACAAACCCAGCTGCTGCTTCGCCACGCTCAGCTGCTGCGCTGACACCAGCGTAAATTTGCCATTTCCGCTCAACGCATTACGCAGCGCCGTGGTTGCTTCACCCGCATTTAGCGTGCCGTTAGTGCGGTTATTCACGCTGTCGACCAGCAGAATGCTCCCGGCGTTCACCCCGCCCGCCTGCAGCATTTGCCCGACCATCGGCTGTACCGCCGCATTCCAGTCATAATGACGCACGCGCGGTACCGGCTGCGCAGGCTGCTGCTCGTGCTCAATCGGCCCCGGCTGCGCGGGCACGGTCGGTACCGCCGGCACGGTCGGAACCGTTGGCTGCGGCTGCGCGGGCTGTTGAGGTTTCGGCTGCGCCTCCTCGACGGGGGCAGGCTCCTGGCGTTGCCCCACGCACCCGGCAAGGAATATCGCCAGTGCCGCGATTAACGCATAGCGACCCATTTTCATCATCACAATTACCCCTTACAGATAAAGATACAGGCGGGCCTTATGCGCCCCCAGAAGATTTGCGCTGCCGTACACGGTGACGGAAGAGTGCGCGGGCACCGTAATGCTGCGGGCCGGCTCCAGCGGATGCATTTCCAGACCTCTCACGTCATACCAGAAGAAGCGGTAATGCACGGTGATCGGCTCCTGTCGTTCATTAAACAGTCTGGAAGTAGCGGTGGCCTGAATCTCGGAAGCGGCCACCGACGGCGCATCGGCGCTGATTCCCGCCGCCAGCACGTTGGATTCCATCACCAGAGTCTGCTGTTCGCCGACGGGGATTTCCGCGCGAGAACCGCAACCGGCCAGGAGCGCTATCGCCAGAAGCGTGCCGAAATGAGCTGCGCGCATCGATTAGCCTTTATGTGCCAGCATGGGACCTAGCGGGCGGCCGCCCAGCAGGTGCATGTGGATATGGTAGACTTCCTGGCCGCCGTGGCGGTTACAGTTGACGATCAGGCGATAGCCATCGTCGGCAAGGCCTTCATCACGAGCGATTTTCGCCGCCACGGTCATCATCCGGCCCAGCGCCAGTTCATGTTCGGTGGTCACATCGTTGACGGTAGGAATCAGGATATTAGGGATAATCAGAATGTGGGTTGGCGCCTGCGGGGAAATGTCGCGAAAAGCGGTCACCAGCTCATCCTGATAAACAATATCCGACGGGATCTCCCGGCGAATGATTTTGCTGAAAATCGTTTCTTCTGCCATGACTGATTCCTTATTAATTTTTATACCGTGCTCTGGCCTGCCTCTGCAGATAAACGCGGATGCACAGGATTCGTTTAAGAGTATGAGCGAGTTACTCCCCCTCTTTCAACCTGAATGCGCTTTTTCTTATGCCGCAGTGGCGTTAGCTGCTGACGGATTAATCATATCGTTGCCTGCTCCTTTCGCCAGGAGGGTAAAATCCCGTTTCTGCCCTCTTCTTACTTCTGTTTACACAATAAATACAAATGCGTATATTTCTCATTTGTATTCATAATGAATGCGGTGCGCTTACAGACAAGGTACGACCGCGGCCATAGAGCCACGGCACATAACAATGACTTTTTGATTAAGGGCTTATGATGTCTCTCATTCTCCATTCCCGGGATCGGCGTATCGCGCCATCCCTGCTGGCCGTTGGTATTGCGCTGGCGCTCTCTTCCGCTCCCGGTTACGCCGCCGAGGATACCATCATTGTAGAAGGTACAACGGAAACGGGTTCTGACGCGCAGCAGCAGGATTACAGCGTCAAAACCACCACCGCCGGGACCCGGATGCCGATGATCCAGCGCGATATTCCGCAGTCGGTCAGTATTATCAGCGAACAACGCATGCAGGATCAGCAATTGCAAACGCTCGGCGACGTAATGGATAACACGCTCGGGATCAGTAAAAGCCAGGCGGACTCCGATCGCAGCAGCTATTTCTCCCGCGGTTTCGAGATAGACAACTATATGGTCGATGGTATTCCGACTTATTTTGAATCCCGCTGGAACCTGGGCGACGCCCTCTCTGATACCGCCCTCTTTGAGCGTGTTGAAGTCGTGCGCGGCGCAAACGGCCTGATGACCGGTACCGGTAACCCTTCGGCCTCCGTCAACATGATTCGCAAACATGCCACCAGCCGGGAGTTCACCGGTAACGTATCAGCGGAGTACGGTAGCTGGAACAAACAGCGCTACGTCGCGGATATGCAAAGTCCGCTGACTGAAGATGGCAACGTACGTGCGCGGATTGTCGCCGGCTACCAGAACAATGACTACTGGCTTGATCGCTACAACAGCGAGAAAACGTTCTTCTCCGGCATCCTGGATGCCGATCTGGGTGAAACCACCAGCCTTTCCGCAGGCTATGAATATCAACGCATTGATGTTAACAGTCCGACCTGGGGTGGGCTGCCGCGCTGGAATACCGATGGCAGCAAAACTCACTATGACCGCGCCCACAGCACGGCGCCGGATTGGGCCTATAACGATAAAGAATTCAATAAAATCTTTGTGACCCTGAAGCAACGCTTTGCGGATACCTGGCAGGCGACCCTGAATGCGACCCACTCCGAGGTCAAGTTCGACAGCAAAACAATGTACGTGGATGCGTATGTCAATAAAGAGACCGGCATGCTGGTCGGTCCATACAGCAGCTATGGCCCAGGCTATGACTACGTTGCCGGGACCGGCTGGAACAGCGGGAAACGTAAAGTCGATGCCGTGGATCTGTTCGCCGATGGCGGCTACGATCTGTTTGGCCGGCAGCATAATCTGATGCTGGGCGGCAGCTACAGCAAGCAAAATAACCGCTACTTCAGCGCATGGGCCAACGTCTTCCCGGATGAAATCGGCAGCTTCTACGCCTACAACGCTGGCGGCTTCCCGGAAACCCATTGGGATGCGCAGAGCCTGGCGCAGGACGATACCACGCGCATGAAATCCTTATATGCCGCAACGCGTATTTCACTGGCCGACCCGCTGTACCTGATTCTTGGCGCTCGCTATACCAACTGGAGTATCGGCACGCTGTCCTACACTTCCGAGAAGAATCACACCACGCCTTATGCCGGACTGGTTTACGACATCAATGATAACTGGTCGGCATACGCGAGCTATACCTCAATCTTCCAGCCGCAGAACGTCCGCGACGGCTCGGGCAAATACCTGACGCCTATCACCGGGAATAACTATGAGGTTGGCCTGAAATCAGACTGGATGGACAGCCGTCTGACGACCACGCTGGCCGTGTTCCGCATCGAACAGGATAACCTGGGTCAGTCTACCGGGACGCCGATTGCCGGCAGCAGCGGCGATATCGCCTATAAAACCGTCAATGGTACGGTGAGTAAAGGCGTCGAGTTCGAAATTAACGGCGCGCTTAGCGATAACTGGCAGATGACGTTTGGCGCAACCCGCTACGTTGCCGAAGACAACGAAGGTAAGGCGGTAAACCCGAACCTGCCGCGTACCAGCGTCAAACTGTTCACCCGCTACCGCCTGCCGGCGATGCCCGAGCTGACCGTTGGCGGCGGCGTCAACTGGCAGAACCGCGTCTATAAAGAGACCGACACGCCGTACGGTACCTTCCGTGCTGAACAGGGCAGCTACGCGCTGGTGGATCTCTTCACCCGTTACCAGGTCAGCAAAAACTTTGCCTTACAGGCCAATCTTAATAACCTGTTCGACAAAACCTACGATACCAACATCGACGGCTCTATTGTTTACGGCGAACCGCGTAACATCAGCATCACCGCCAGCTACCAGTTCTGACAGATCGTCTGCGCGTAAAGGGGTTGCCTTTACGCGCGCCTATTTAGCGGACCAAACCGGCTAACGAAACGCGGCCCTTCCGGACGTAAAAAAGGCAGCCATTCGGCTGCCTTAGTCTCCCCACATCACAACTTAGTTGCTGCGGATGTATTCATCCATTTCAGTTTTCAGGTTATCGGACTTAGTCCCGAAGATAGCCTGAACGCCTGAACCTGCAACGACCACGCCTGCGGCGCCCAGTTTTTTCAGGCCAGCCTGATCAACTTTCGCCACGTCAGCGACGCTCACGCGCAGACGAGTGATGCACGCATCGAGGTTAGTGATGTTGTCTTTACCGCCGAACGCCGCGATCAGTGCCGGAGCCATTTCGCTGGTCGCGCCTGCTTTGCTGTCTTCAGTCGTATCTTCGCGACCCGGAGTTTTCAGGTCCAGCGCTTTAATCAGCACGCGGAAGACGACGTAGTAGACGATCGCATAGCAGATACCGACAATCGGGAACAGCCACAGTTTGCTGCTGTTGCCAGACAGAACGATAAAGTCGATCAGACCGTGAGAGAACGATGTCCCATCACGCATACCCAGCAGGATACAGATCGGGAATGCCAGACCGGCCAGAATGGCGTGGATAACGTACAGAATCGGCGCAACGAACATGAAGGAGAACTCGATCGGCTCGGTGATACCGGTCAGGAACGAGGTCAGCGCTGCGGAGATCATGATACCGCCCACTTTCGCGCGGTTTTCTGGCTTAGCAGAGTGCCAGATGGCGATAGCAGCGGCCGGCAGACCGTACATTTTGAACAGGAAGCCGCCGGACAGTTTACCCGCAGTCGGGTCGCCTGCCATGTAACGTGGGATATCGCCGTGGAAGACCTGACCCGCCGCATTGGTGTATTCACCAATCTGCATCTGGAAAGGTACGTTCCAGATGTGGTGCAGACCAAACGGTACCAGGCAACGTTCAATGAAGCCGTAGATACCGAATGCCACAACCGGGTTCTGGTAAGCCGCCCACTGGGAGAAGGTCTGGATAGCAGAGCCGATCGGCGGCCAGATGAAGGAGAGGATCACACCGGTGAAAATAGCGGCCAGACCGGAGATAATCGGCACAAAACGCTTGCCCGCAAAGAAGCCCAGATACTCAGGCAGCTTGATGCGATAGAAGCGGTTAAACATGTACGCGGCGATAGCACCAGAGATAATACCGCCAAGTACGCCGGTATCCGCCAGATGTTTCGCCGCAATTTCTTCAGCAGGTAAATGCAGAACCAGAGGCGCAACGACCGCCATGGTTTTCACCATGATGCCGTAAGCAACGACCGCAGCCAGTGCGGATACACCGTCGTTATTGGTGAAGCCAAGCGCGACACCGATAGCGAAAATCAACGGCATGTTAGCAAAGACTGAACCGCCCGCTTCTGCCATCACGTGGGAAACTACGGCTGGCAGCCAGCTGAAGTTTGCGGAACCGACGCCCAGCAGGATACCTGCGATAGGCAGTACGGATACCGGCAGCATCAGCGATTTACCGACCTTCTGCAGGTTAGCAAATGCATTCTTAAACATAATTGAGAGTGCTCCTGAGTATTTGGTGCTTTTTTACGTTTTCACGCATTGGCACAGGGGGAGAACCGTGCCGTGGACAGGACATCTAAGCGCCCTTTATTTATTACACAGAGTAAAATAATTGGCGGAATGATTGTTTGACGGCTATCACGTTTCAATCAGTCGGCGTTGAAAAATTTACACCAACTTACATAAGTTGTATCTGGATGTTGCCAAAAACCATTCACCGCCCCTTTTGTGGCGGTGAACTTTACTCGCTTTGGTTATTAATTACGAGCCTTAAAATAATAGGCAGATCGGCAGGTTACAGCCGGGAGGGGTCAATATGGAACAGGCTGGCGAAATTAGCGGTGGTCTGTTGCGCCAGCTGCTCCAGCGAAACGCCCTTCAGTACCGCCATGTACTCGGCAACATCGCGCACCATCGCCGGTTGGTTCTCTTTGCCGCGGTGCGGGACCGGGGCCAGATACGGCGAGTCGGTTTCCACCAGCAGGCGATCGAGTGGAACATAGCGCGCGGCATCGCGCAGCTGTTCGGCGTTACGGAACGTGACAATGCCGGAAAACGAGATATAGAACCCCATATCCAGCAATTTACCTGCTGTCTCCCGATCCTCAGTGAAACAGTGTAGTACGCCACCGCAATCCGTCACTTTTTCTTCGCGCAAAATGGCCAGCGTGTCGGCGCGCGCGTCGCGGGTGTGTACGATGACCGGCTTATTTAATTCTCGGCCAATGCGGATATGATCGCGGAAGGAGGTCTGCTGGCGTGGTTTAGTCTCCGGGGTGTAAAAATAATCCAGCCCGGTTTCGCCCATTGCCACCACCCCTTCCTCCGCCGCCAGCTTGCGCAACTCGTCGACATCGTACGCTTCATCCTGATTAAGCGGGTGGACGCCACAGGAGAACACGACGTTGTCGCGCTGGCCGACCAGTTCACGCATGCCGCGGTATCCCGGCAGCGTCGTGGCCACGGCAAGGAAAAACTTCACGTCACGGGCGGCGGCTTTCGCCAGCACATCGTCCACGTTTTTATGTAGCGTTTGATAATCCAGGCCATCAAGATGGCAGTGGGAGTCGACTAAAAACATAATGTCTCGCTCAGAGGTGGGATACGGGAAGTACCGCCCCAGGTTGCAGGTAATGTTCCCAGCGCAGGAGGCGCTCGGTTAGCAGCAGTTCGCGATTGACGCCAACGACGTTCAGCAGACTGTCGCGGCAGGCGCTGACGTCGCGGGCAATGGTCTGCAAACGGGCAACAGGCAGCGCCTGGGCCAGTTGATTGACCAGCGTCCAGGCGTCAGGGTTACTCACCAGAGTGATCCCCTGCTGCCGTTTTTGAGCATCCAGCAGCAGCGAGGCCAGCCAGTGCAAACGAACCGCCGCCTGTTCATGATTCAGAATCGGCAATAGCGCCAGCCAGTCGCCGCGGGTCAGGACGTTTGCCAGCGTCTGGATAAGCTGCTGCCGGGGAGCCCAGTGGCTCTCCTGCAGCAGATCCAGCGCCGCAGCAGGTGCGTTGGCGCTTAAGCGTAGCGCCGCCAGCAGCGCATCCTGCGGCATCGTCACTTCCCGCTCCAGCCATGCCAGCCCGTAGGATTCTGACGGCGGTGCCAGGTGATAGAGGCGACAGCGGCTACGCAGCGTTGCCAGCAGGCGAGCCGGTTCCTGACAGGCGAGGAAAAACCAGGTGTTTTCCGGGGGCTCTTCGAGGGTCTTTAATAAGGCGTTCGCCGCCGCATCCGTCAGCAGCGCGGCATCACCGATCCACACCACCTTGGCGCCGCCAAGGCGGGAGCGCTCGTAGAGCTTTTCGTTAACGTCGCGCACGGCGTCAATCCCGAGCGCGCTTTTGCCTTTTTCCGGCGCCAGGGTGTAGTAATCGGGGTGGCTACCGGCCTGCATCAGCTGGCAGCTGTGGCAATGGCCACAGCTTTTATGCCCTTCCGGCTGCCGGCACATCAGATAGCGGCACAGGGCATAGATCAACGCGCCCCCCCCCATCCCCGGCAATGCCTGAAGCAGTAACGCATGGTGACCCCGTCCAGCCTGATAGCCGGCGACTAATTGTTCAAATGACGGGCGTAACCACGGGTACCATTTCATGCGCGTTGCTCCGCGACCCACCGGCTGACGACCATACGAATAGCGTTCGCCACGGCCTCCAGCGATTGTGTCGCATCGATGGTATGAATAGTCGGATCCTGCGCCGCCAGCTCAAGATAGCGGGCACGGGTCCGATTGAAGAAGTCCAGCGACTCTTGCTCGATACGATCGAGATCGCCCCGCGCCCGCGCGCGCTTGAGGCCCACCTCCGGCGTCACATCCAGATACAGCGTCAGGTTCGGGCGAAAATCGCCTAATACCGCATCGCGCAGCGTAGCCAGCATGGTCTGGTCGATACCGCGCCCGCCGCCCTGATAGGCCTGGGTCGACAGATCGTGGCGATCGCCGATGACCCACTGCCCGCGAGCCAGCGCTGGCTTAATCACCGTCTCCACCAGCTGGACCCGGGCGGCGTAAAACATCAGCACTTCGGCTTTGTCGTTAATGACTTCATCCCCGGTGGACTGGATATCCAGCACCAGACTGCGCAGCTTCTCGGCAAGGATGGTACCGCCCGGCTCACGGGTAAACACCAGATCGCTGACCCCTGACTGTTCCAGCGCCTCCACCACCAGGTTGCGGGCGGTGGTCTTCCCTGCGCCCTCCAGGCCTTCGATAACAATATAGTTACTGCGCATTTTTTTCCTTAAGTACTTTCAGATAATCCTGCACCGAGCGGTTATGGCTGGCCAGATTGGTGTTAAAGGTATGCCCACCTTTGCCATCGGCAACAAAATAGAGATAAGCCGACTTCGCCGGGTGTGCGGCGGCGTTCAGCGACGCCTCCCCCGGCACGGCGATAGGCCCCGGTGGCAAGCCGCCAATCGCATAGGTATTGTACGGCGTCGGGGTCTCAAGATCTTTACGCGTCAGCTTGCCATTATAGCTCTCCCCCATACCGTAAATCACGGTCGGGTCAGTTTGCAGACGCATGCCGATCCGCAGGCGGTTGATAAACACCGACGCAACGCGATCGCGCTCCTCGGGCACCGCCGTCTCTTTTTCAATGATCGACGCCATGGTCAGCAGCTGGTTCTGATCCTTATACGGCAGATTATCCATCCGCCCCTCCCAGGCTTTCCCGACTTCCGTGACCATTTTCTGATGCGCGCGCTTGAGGATCGCCACATCGCTGGTATTCGCGGTATACATCCAGGTATCCGGCCAGAACCATCCTTCCACCCAGTCAGCATGTTCAAGATCAAGGGCCTTCGCCACCGTCTCGTAGCGATCGTCCGCCAGCGTATGCTTGACGTACGGGGCGTCGCGCAGCTGGCGCAGGTAGTCACTCACCCGCATTCCTTCGACAAAACGCAGCGGGAACTGGGCCTCTTTGCCGCTGCCCAGCAGCAGCAGCATCTCGCGTACCGTCATTTGCGGGCTGAAACGGTAAGTACCGGCTTTAAAGTGGGATAATTCCGGTTCCAGGCGCAGCAGCCACTGGAAGACGCGCGGACGGTTGATCGCCTTGTCGGCATACAGCTGCTCGCCGAGGGCCAGACGCCCGGTACCGGCTTCCAGCGTAAAGATCGTCTCTTCTTTAATCAGCAGCTTGCTGTCGGCAAGCTGACGAACTTTCCACATGCCCGCGCCTGCAGCAATGCCCAGCACCACTAACACCAGCAGGATAAAACGTAACATTTTCTTCATGACTAACCAGACAGCTCACACAGTGGGGCTAAAAAATGATAAAGCTCTCGCGAGGACCAACAGGTGTCGTCCCAGCTGCGAACCGGCACCAGCGGCATCAGCGCGTTGCAAATCAGCACTTCATCGGCATCACGCAACGCAGCACAACCGGTTGTGACTTCGACAACGCGAAATGGCGATGGTGCCAGCTGCGCAAGACAATGCTGGCGCATAATACCGTTCACTCCGGCCTGATCGAGACGCGGCGTAAACACCGTCATTTCTTTGCGCCAGAACAGATTCGCGGCACAGCATTCCGTAAGCCACCCGTCGCTGTCAAGAACCAGCGCCTCATCGGCATCCGTCTGCTCAAGATGAGACCGAATCAGCACCTGTTCCAGCCGGTTCAGGTGCTTCAGCCCTGCCAGCGCCGGATTACGCCCCAGCCGTAGCGGACTGAGCGTCAGCGTAATCCCCTCTTCGCGCCAGCGGGAATAATGCGCCGGAAGAGGTGAAACGCTGAGGATCCGCGTGGGAGCCTGGCACGCCGCGCCGCTATAGCCGCGTCCGCCTGCGCCGCGCGTCAGAATGACTTTAAGCACGCCGTCGTCATGCGCTCGCGCCAGGCGGCGCATTTCCTCCTCCAGCGTTTGCCAGCGGGTGTAGGGAATCATCAGTTTTTCGCAGGCCTGCTGCAAACGGCGAAGGTGGGCTGGCAACATCTGTACTTTACGCCCCGCAACGCGTGCGGTGGTAAAGCACCCATCCCCAAACTGGATGGCCCGGTCGTTAGCGGCCAGGGTGTCCTGTTCAATGCCATTAATCAAGAACATAGTGGCTCCTTATCGGTGGCCCGTCAGTGTCTCAGGATGAAATACGCAGGACAAGCAGAGAAAGCTGAAGAAAAAAGAAGGCCCGCATTTTATGCAGGCCTGAGTCATGACGTTGTAACGAGCTTGACGCGCTTAGACCCTTTTAAAGATCAGCGAACCGTTGGTGCCGCCAAAGCCGAAGGAGTTACACAAGGTGTACTCCATACCGGAGACCTGACGCGCTTCGTGCGGCACGAAGTCGAGGTCACAACCTTCATCCGGATTATCCAGGTTGATGGTTGGCGGAACCACGCCATCGCGCAGCGCCAGGATGGAGTAGATAGACTCTACCGCCCCGGCGGCGCCCAGCAGGTGCCCGGTCATTGATTTGGTCGAACTGACCATCACACGACGGGCGGCATCGCCGAAGACAGACTTAACGGCCTGCGCTTCTGCTTTATCACCTGCCGGCGTCGAAGTGCCGTGGGCATTGACGTAAGCGATCTGCCCTGGTTCAATCCCGGCGTCGCGAATGGCGTTAACCATCGCCAGGGCCGCGCCTGCGCCGTTCTCCGGAGGAGACGTCATATGATAAGCATCGCTGCTCATACCAAAGCCGACGATTTCCGCGTAGATTTTCGCGCCGCGTTTTTTGGCGTGCTCGTACTCTTCCAGCACCACCATACCCGCGCCATCGCCCAGCACAAAGCCGTCGCGATCTTTATCCCACGGACGACTTGCCGCATGTGAATTGTCGTTGCGGGTAGACAGCGCGCGCGCTGCGCCAAAACCGCCCACGCCAAGCGGGGTACTGGCCTTTTCCGCACCGCCGGCCACCATTGCGTCAGCATCGCCATACGCAATCATACGCGCAGCCTGACCAATATTGTGTACGCCAGAAGTACAAGCGGTCGCGATGGAAATGCTCGGTCCACGCAGACCAAACATGATGGTCAGATGCCCGGCCACCATGTTAACAATTGTAGACGGTACAAAGAACGGGCTAATCTTACGGGGTCCGCCGTTCGTTAACGAACTGTGGTTTTCCTCGATCAGGCCGAGCCCGCCAATACCGGAACCAATAGCGGCGCCGATGCGGGTTGCGTTCTCTTCCGTTACTTCAAGACCAGAATCCTGCATGGCCTGAACGCCAGCGACAATTCCATATTGAATGAAGGCATCCATCTTGCGCTGTTCTTTACGCGAGATGATGTCATCACAGTTAAAATCCTTTACTAAGCCAGCAAATTTTGTTGCATAGGCGCTAGTATCGAAATGGTCGATCAGGCTGATGCCACTCTGACCGGCAAGGAGAGCTTTCCAGGTAGACTCTACGGTATTGCCGACAGGAGACAACATGCCCAGTCCGGTCACAACTACACGACGCTTAGACACGGTTGTCCTCCAGGGAGGGAAAATAGATTCTTGTGGGACAAAAAAAGATAAAACTCAGGCGGTCGAATGACCGCCTGGAGATGTTCACTTACGCCTGGTGACCGTTGATGTAATCAATGGCAGCCTGAACAGTGGTGATTTTCTCAGCTTCTTCGTCCGGAATCTCAGTATCAAACTCTTCTTCCAGAGCCATTACCAGCTCAACGGTGTCAAGAGAATCAGCGCCCAGGTCTTCAACGAAGGAAGCATTGTTGGTGACTTCTTCCTGCTTAACGCCCAGCTGTTCGCCGATAATTTTCTTAACGCGTTCTTCGATAGTGCTCATACTCTTAAATTTCCTATCAAAACTCGCTTTCGCGATGGTTTTCGTAGTGTATAAAATGTTGAAAAATTTGCAACTAAATCCCGGCAGGTCTTACCACGATTTTACGCTATTTTGAGGCCGTTTGGCCTCAGAACGCAAATCATTTTGCACAAAACCGTATTCAGGATCGCACAGACTGCGCGGTTCCTGAGCGTTTTGCGCAAATCTCGGTCAGACCATATACATTCCGCCGTTGACGTGCAGGGTTTCACCAGAGATGTAACCTGCTTCGTCAGAAGCTAAGAACGCAACCGCACTGGCGATTTCTTTTGCATCGCCGAGGCGACCCGCTGGAACTTGCGCCAGAATACCCGCACGCTGATCTTCAGACAGCGCACGCGTCATGTCCGTTTCAATAAAGCCCGGAGCAACAACGTTTACGGTAATACCGCGGGACGCGACTTCACGTGCCAGCGACTTACTAAAACCGATCAGACCCGCTTTCGCCGCAGCGTAGTTGGCCTGACCAGCATTTCCCATGGTACCGACCACAGAACCGATAGTAATAATGCGACCGTGACGCTTTTTCATCATAGCGCGCATTACTGCTTTTGACAGACGGAAAACTGATGACAGGTTGGTTTCGATAATATCGTTCCACTCATCATCTTTCATTCGCATTAACAGGTTATCACGAGTAATACCGGCATTATTAACCAGGATATCAACTTCACCAAACTCTGCGCGAATATTTCCCAGAACAGATTCGATAGATGCTGGATCGGTCACATTCAACAGCAGACCTTTACCATTGGCACCTAAATAATCGCTAATCGCCTGCGCACCGCTCTCGCTGGTGGCAGTACCGATAACTTTCGCGCCACGGGCGACGAGTGTTTCAGCGATGGCACGGCCGATACCGCGACTTGCACCGGTAACCAGCGCGATTTTTCCTTCAAAACTCATGGTATTCCTCTTTTATTGCTCAAGCGCCGCAGACAGCGCTGCAGGCTCGTTAAGCGCAGAAGCGGTCAGGGTGTCAACAATACGTTTAGTCAGACCGGTGAGGACTTTACCCGGTCCCACTTCATACAGGTGCTCTACGCCCTGGGCAGCCATGAACTCAACGGTTTTGGTCCACTGAACCGGGCTGAACAGCTGGCGAATCAGCGCGTCGCGAATGGCGTCTGGCGCCGTTTCACATTGCACATCAACGTTGTTCACCACCGAAATCGTCGGCGCGTTAAAGGTGATTTTCTGCAGCTCAACAGCCAGTTTCTCCGCCGCCGGCTTCATCAGCGCGCAGTGGGACGGGACGCTAACCGGCAGCGGCAGCGCACGTTTGGCGCCAGCGGCTTTACAGGCGGCCCCCGCACGTTCAACGGCTTCTTTGTTACCGGCGATCACCACCTGGCCCGGAGAGTTAAAGTTAACCGGAGAAACCACCTGACCTTCAGCGGACTCCTCACAGGCTTTAGCAATAGACGCATCGTCAAGGCCGATAATTGCCGACATGGCGCCGGTACCTTCCGGCACCGCTTCCTGCATAAATTTGCCACGCATTTCAACCAGACGCACGGCGTCGGCGAAATCGATCACTCCGGCACAAACCAGCGCGGAGTATTCCCCCAGGCTATGGCCTGCCAGTAGCGCAGGCGCTTTCCCGCCCTGCTGCTGCCAGACGCGATACAGCGCCACGGAAGCGGTCAGCAGCGCAGGCTGAGTCTGCCAGGTTTTATTCAGTTCTTCCGCCGGGCCCTGCTGGGCAAGCGCCCACAGATCGTAACCCAACGCCGCGGAGGCTTCACGGAAAGTCTCTTCGATAACCGGATAAGCCGCTGCCATATCAGACAACATCCCCACCGCCTGAGATCCCTGTCCCGGGAACACAAAAGCAAATTGCGTCATGTTTAAATCCTTATCCTAAAAACGAACCAGCGCGGAACCCCAGGTGAAACCGCCACCAAAGGCTTCCAGCAGAATCAGCTGACCACGCTGGATGCGGCCATCGCGCACCGCTTCATCCAGCGCACAAGGGACGGAGGCGGCGGAAGTGTTACCGTGACGGTCAAGCGTCACGACCACATTATCCATCGACATCCCCAGTTTCTTCGCCGTCGCGCTGATGATGCGCAGGTTAGCCTGATGCGGCACCAGCCAGTCCAGCGCGCTGCGCTCCAGATTATTCGCCGCCAGCGTCTCATCGACAATATGCGCCAGCTCGGTCACGGCAACTTTAAACACTTCATTGCCCGCCATCGTCAGATAGATCGGGTTTTCCGGTTCGACGCGATCGGCGTTCGGCAGCGTTAACAGCTCGCCATAGCGGCCATCCGCGTGCAGATGTGTAGAGATAATCCCCGGTTCTTCAGAAGCCCCGAGCACGACGGCCCCCGCGCCATCGCCAAAAATAATGATCGTGCCGCGATCGGTCGGATCGCAGGTACGCGCCAGCACGTCAGCGCCAATCACCAGCGCGTAGTCTACCGCGCCGTTCTTCACATATTGGTCGGCGATGCTCAGTGCGTAAGTGAACCCCGCGCACGCAGCGGCCACGTCAAAAGCCGGGCAGCCATTGATACCCAGCATAGACTGAATCTGACAAGCCGAACTTGGAAACGCGTGAGTACCCGAGGTGGTCGCAACGATAATCAGACCAATTTGCTCCGGTTTAACACCCGCCATATCCAGCGCGTTTTTTGCCGCGGCAACCCCCATCGTCGCAACGGTTTCATTCGGTGCCGCAATACGACGCTCACGGATACCCGTACGAGTGACAATCCACTCGTCAGACGTATCTACCATTTTTTCCAGATCGGCGTTAGTACGCACGTGTTCAGGCAGATAACTGCCGGTACCAATAATCTTCGTATACATGTACGCTCAGTCACTCTTGGGTAATATACCCGCCTGTTGGAACCGCCGGGGCGTCACTCTTCTTCGTTCGTCCCGGTTTGCGCTCGGGAGTTCCCGTTTCTGTCGCCCGCGGGCAGTTCGAAACCTGCTGGGTATAAAGATTCCAGGCGAGCGGCGATCCGCTGAGGAATCTGCCGCTGCACCGCCTGCACTGCCTGCTCTATCGCCACGCTGAAGGCGCGCTGATTGGCAGCACCGTGACTCTTAATCACGGAACCGCGCAATCCTAACAGACAGGCGCCATTATACTGGTCGGGGTTGAGGTGACTGAATCGCCTGGCGAGGCTTTTTTGTAACCAACGCTTCAATAACAGCAGCCACCACGACCGTTTTTTGCCCTCACCCTGTGATTTCAGCAGCGAAAGGAACATTCTGACAACACCTTCCATAGTTTTTAATGTGACGTTGCCCGTGAATCCATCACAAACCAGCACATCGGTTTTGCCCGTCAATAATTCGTTGGCTTCAAGATAGCCTATATAGTTAAGGGACGGCAGCGTTTTCAAAACCGCGGCGGCATCGCGAATGCTGCTGAGGCCTTTCATTTCTTCTTCGCCGATATTCAGCAGCGCGACGCGAGGATTCTCAATCCCGAGCACCTCTTCCGCCAGTACCGCTCCCATCACCGCGAACTGCACCAGCATCGTGCTATCGCAGTCGACGTTGGCGCCTAAATCAAGCACCACCGTTTTGCCCTTCTGCTGATGCGGAAGTACCGTCACCAGCGCCGGACGCTCAATCCCCTCAATGGGCTTGAGCAATAATTTCGCCAGTCCCATCAGCGCGCCGGTATTCCCCGCGCTGACGCAGGCTTGCGCCCGCCCCTCTTTCACTAACTCCAGCGCCACGCGCATTGAGCTTCCGCGGCTGCTGCGGATCGCCTGCGAGGGCCGCGCATCACTAGCAATAACTGACTGCGCAGGAATAACCTGCAGACGCGAACGTTGTTCGAAATCAGCTTTGGCAAGTAATGGCGTGATGGTGTCGGGATCGCCGACTAAAAGAAGTGTGAGTTGCGAATTAGAGTTCAGTGCCTGCAGTGCTGCAGGCACTGTCACGGATGGGCCAAAATCGCCCCCCATGACATCTAACGCCAGGGTTAGACGTGTCAAGGTATCGTCGCTGCTCGCTTTGGTTATTCCCCAGTTACCTGGGGAAATCCTCGCTAAGCTTCATCACGCTTTTACTCTTTGTCTTTCACGCGGCAAGTATGTTGACTGCGCTTGTTCACCCCAGTCGCATAGTGATAGCTATGCTGCTGGTGATTCTCTCGCTTGCGCCTTCTTGCCACGTGGAATCCATGGAGTAGTGCGTGATTACTTAACGATAACCTTGCGACCGCGGTAGAAACCGTCGGCAGTGATGTGGTGACGCAGGTGTTTCTCACCAGAAGTTTTGTCTACAGACAGGCTGGTGACTGCGGTCAGAGCGTCATGGGAACGACGCATGCCACGTTTGGAACGGGTTGGTTTATTCTGTTGTACGGCCATGGACCTTACTCCTCAATTACTTATGCTTTAAGCTGGCTAATACGGCAAATGGGTTTGGTTTTTGTGCCTCTTCAGGCAGTTCACCAAAGACCATGTCCGCGTCGGACACTTCACAGTGTTCAGAATCATGCACCGGAACTACAGGCAGGGCGAGAATGATTTCATCCTCAACCAGCGCCTGCAGGTCGATTTCACCGAATTCGTTAACCTCAATCGGCTCATACGCTTCCGGTAGTGCTTCGGCCTGTTCGTCATTTCTGACGGGGCTAAAACAATACGTGGTGTGAACATGATGGGGGAACGGTTTCCCGCAACGCTGACATTCGAGGGTTACTGATACCTTTGCATCGCCGGTAATAACGGCAAGGCGCTGATTATCAATAGCGAACGACATGCTGCATTCCACATCACTGTCCACGCTGACTACAGAATCGGCTACACGTTCAACCTGTTCACGGGCATAAATACCTTCGTAATCGAGGCGTTTTTGAGCCGTGCGGACCGGATCGAGAGTCAGGGGTAATTTTACCTTTTGCATAGGGCGCGCATATTAACTTTGTAATGTCATAGAGTCAAAGAAAAAGGCAGCCTCAGGTTGCCTTTCGCCATTTATTCGCACACATTGCGGCCCATAGTTTAAAATGATGCTCTTCGAAGCGCTATATGTGGATGAAAAAATATGTCTGATCTTATCCTGGCGTCTACATCGCCCTGGCGGCGAATGCTGCTGGAAAAACTGGCCATGCCTTTTGAATGCGCAGCGCCTGATGTGGATGAAACACCCCACCCCGGCGAATCTGCCCGTCAGCTGGTGGTACGCCTGGCGCAGGCGAAGGCGCAAATCCTCGCCGGAATCTACCCTCATCATTTAATTATTGGCTCCGATCAGGTTTGCGTTCTTGATGGCGAAATAACCGGTAAGCCGTTGACAGAAGAAAATGCCCGGCTGCAATTAAGAAAGGCCAGCGGCACGATTGTCACGTTTTACACCGGACTGGCGCTCTATAATTCCGTAAACGGGCATTTACAAACCGAATGCGAACCCTTCGACGTGCATTTCCGTCATTTAAGCGAGCAGGAAATAGAGGCCTACGTGCGCAAAGAAAACCCGCTGCACTGCGCCGGGAGTTTTAAGAGCGAAGGGTTGGGCATTACGTTATTCGACCGACTGGAGGGCCGCGATCCCAACGCGTTGGTGGGCCTGCCGCTGATTGCGCTATGCCAGATGCTACGTCGCGAAGGGTGTAACCCGTTATTGTATTAGCACGGCATTCTCCCGGGCCTGAGCTCCCCGCTCTGGCCCCCGTCGTCGGCATAGCTTTTTTTCACGCCAGCCAGTAATCTCATTTTACTTCTTCTCTACTGATAGATAAGGCCCGTGGACTCACCCGCACCAAAACTTGCTGCCCGTCCGTGGCTGCCCATTGTGCTTGCCAGTCTGATCTTGCTCATCACGATGGGGATCCGCCAGACCGTCGGTCTGTTTGTCCACCCCCTGCTGGGCGAAACGACAATGAATATCGCTGAAGTCAGCATGGCGCTGGCGATCGGCCAATTGATGTGGGGAGCATTTCAGCCGCTGTTCGGCGCCTGGGCCGATAAACGCGGCGCGCTGGGGGTGTTGATCATCGGCGCGCTGCTGATAGCGTTTGGACAACTGCTGACGCTGTGGGCGACCTCCTTCTCCTCACTCACTCTGGCGCAGGGGCTGCTCAGTCCGGCGGGGGCGGCGGCAGGCAGTTTTTCCGTACTGATTGGCATCGTTGCCGGCCGCCTGCCTGCGGATAAAGGATCGATGGCCAGCGGCCTGATTAACGCCGGGGGCTCGCTGGGGCAGTTTATTTTTGCCCCGCTGGTACAGCTCATTGTCAGCCTGCGCGGTATGGCTTCGGGGTTAATTTTTCTCGCCGTCGCCGCGCTGGCGACCCTCTTCCCCTCCTGGCTGCTGTGCCGCGATGGCGTGCAGAAACCGGCGCCCAGAGCCCACGCTGAAGCCGAACCGGGACTGAAGCAGCAGATTCATGCCGCGTTCCGCAATCCCAGCTACCTGTTATTACATATCGGCTTTCTTACCTGCGGTTTCCATGTCGCCTTTTTAACTACCCACCTGCCGGGTGAGGTCACGTTATGCGGTCACGAAGCCTCGGTTTCCGCCGCCAGCCTGTCGCTGATAGGCTTATGCAATATCGCAGGCAGCATCTTCGCCGGCTTGCTCGGCAAACGCTATCGCATGAAATATATCCTTGCCGTGCTCTATGCCTCGCGGGCGGTGCTGATTGGCCTGTTCCTGGCTTCCGACAAAAGCGAACTCGATTTCTATCTCTTCGCTGCCGCCATCGGCTTTACCTGGCTCGCCACCGTGCCGCCGACGGCCGGTATTGTCGGCAAGCTGTTCGGCACCCGCTACCTGGCCACGCTGTTTGGCTTCACGTTGTTCAGCCACCAGATTGGCGCTTTCTTTGGCGCCTGGCTCGGCGGCCTGGCGATGGCGCGCAACGGCAATCTTGATTGGGTATGGTATCTGGATATCGCGCTGGCGCTGCTCGCCGCGCTGGTCAATTTACCCATCAAAGAGAAAAGCGTCGCGCTACGCCTCAGCGAAGCGACGCGTTGAGAGGCAGCGGCGGACATAACGTCCGCCGTGGAGGTTACTTCGTATTGCGCAAAACCTGCAGGCAGCGCTTCAGCTGGTTGTCGAGCGGCGCTTCAACGCGCATCACCTCTCCGGTACCGGGATGAGTGAACTTCAGCGCGGCAGCATGCAGGAACAGGCGATTCAGGCCGGTGCCCGCCAGCTGTTTGTCGAATTCACGATCGCCGTAGCGATCGTCAAAGGCGATCGGATGGCCGGCATGTTGCGTATGGACGCGGATCTGATGGGTACGCCCGGTAACCGGGCTACAGCGCACCAGCGTCGCATGCGGATAGCGCTCTTCTACCTTAAAACGGGTCTCTGACGGTTTCCCTTCCTGACTGACGCGAACGATCCGCTCGCCGCTTTGCAGGATATTTTTCAGCAGCGGCGCCTGCACCACTTTCGTGTGCGACTGCCACTGACCGCGCACCAGCGCCAGGTAATCCTTTTGCATCCCCTTCTCACGCAGTTGCTCATGCAGCGAGCGCAGCGCGGAACGCTTCTTCGCCACCAGCAGTACGCCAGAGGTATCACGGTCCAGGCGGTGCACCAGCTCAAGGAAGCGCGCTTCCGGGCGCAGCGCGCGCAGACCTTCAATAACGCCAAAGCTCAGGCCGCTGCCGCCGTGCACCGCGGTGCCGGAGGGCTTATTCAGCACCAGAATATGGTCGTCTTCATACAGAATCACATCCGCCAGCGCCGCGACCTTCTGCAGATGCGGGGAGACGGCCTCCTCTTCGCGTTCCGCAACCCGAACCGGCGGGATACGAACCTCGTCACCCGCCTCCAGTTTGTATTCCGGCTTGACGCGTTTTTTATTTACCCGCACCTCGCCTTTACGCAGGATGCGATAAATCATGCTCTTCGGTACGCCCTTCAGCTGCGTACGCAAAAAGTTATCGATGCGTTGCCCCGCTTCATCGGCGGTAATGGCAACCATTTTTACGGTGGGAGTCTCAGTTTTCATGGTGCGCGATTCTAAATAGCCCGACGCATTAGCGCCACTCATTTTTATATGCTTATATTTATCATTATCCGGTTTTCATCGAATGCTTCATCGTCGTTTTGTTTGTTATTAGAACAATCTGTATGCGTTGGTGAAAAAACTGTGAGTAACCGGGTGATAAAAGGTAAAAGTCAACTTGCTATAACAAGGTTAGCAATGGAATAATGATGCCGTTTTCCGTGTTGAATCTTGTTAGAACAAGAAATTAGCGGAATGACCAATTTTGTCTGACCGATCATCCACGCAGCAATGGCGTAAGACGTATTGATCTTTCAGACAGTTAGCGGGCTGCGGGTTGCAGTCCTTACCGGTACAGGCCTCTATGGATTTCACGTCGCAGGAAGGCGTCGACTCCGGGTATTCCCGGGTGCTCTTCTCAGTCCGCTGATTGAGGTGAGCAGGTTAAGCCACCACGCCTGCAATGTGAAAGACGACGAGATATACGCAAAATTATTCAGGATGCGTCAAGGCGGCGAAAGAGAGAATCCCCGGAGCTGGCAGTAGTCAGTGACAGGGGTGAACGAGCGTAGCCAACGCAGAAGCAACCTGAAAAATGGCGTGTATAAATGGAATCTTCTCTGGTGATACATCCCAGGCTGTTCCCCTGCTAATTGCGCTGTGTTTCCGTTTGAAATACAGGCGACCGACACTCTGCGCCTCTTAAGCGCGCGACAACCGTGAGGTTGGCGACGTGAAACAGACACGAGGCCATCGGTTTTCCCCGGTAAGGCAATACTCTGCCCGCAGCTTAGTCGTCAATGTAAGAATAATGAGTAAGTTACGATGAAAAGAATGTTAATCAACGCAACTCAGCAGGAAGAGTTGCGCGTCGCCCTTGTTGATGGGCAGCGCCTGTACGACCTGGATATCGAAAGCCCCGGGCACGAACAGAAAAAAGCGAACATCTACAAAGGCAAAATTACCCGTATTGAACCTAGCCTTGAAGCCGCGTTTGTTGATTACGGCGCCGAGCGTCATGGTTTCCTCCCCCTCAAAGAAATCGCCCGCGAATACTTCCCTGCCAATTACAACTCCCATGGTCGTCCGAATATTAAGGATGTGCTGCGTGAAGGCCAGGAAGTCATTGTGCAGATTGATAAAGAAGAACGTGGCAACAAAGGCGCCGCGCTCACCACCTTTATCAGCCTCGCGGGTAGCTATCTGGTGCTGATGCCGAATAACCCACGCGCAGGCGGTATTTCACGCCGTATCGAGGGTGACGACCGCACCGAACTGAAAGAAGCGCTGGCCAGCCTTGAGCTGCCTGACGGCATGGGGCTTATCGTGCGTACCGCAGGCGTCGGCAAATCGGCCGAAGCGCTGCAGTGGGACCTGAGCTTCCGTCTGAAGCACTGGGAAGCGATCCAGAAAGCTGCTGAAAGCCGCCCGGCGCCGTTCCTGATCCATCAGGAAAGTAACGTCATCGTGCGCGCTTTCCGTGACTACCTGCGTCAGGATATCGGTGAAATCCTTATCGATAACCCAAAAGTGCTTGAGCTGGCTCGCCAGCACATTGCCGCCCTGGGGCGTCCGGACTTCAGCAGCAAAATTAAATTGTACACCGGTGAAATCCCGCTGTTCAGCCACTATCAGATCGAGTCACAGATCGAGTCCGCCTTCCAGCGTGAAGTTCGCCTGCCGTCCGGCGGTTCTATCGTTATCGATAGCACCGAAGCGTTGACCGCAATCGACATCAACTCCGCTCGCGCCACCCGCGGCGGCGATATCGAAGAAACGGCGTTCAATACCAACCTCGAAGCGGCCGATGAGATTGCCCGTCAGCTGCGTCTGCGCGACCTCGGCGGTCTGATCGTCATCGACTTCATCGACATGACGCCGGTCCGTCACCAGCGTGCGGTTGAAAACCGCCTGCGCGAAGCCGTCCGTCAGGACCGCGCGCGTATTCAGATCAGCCACATTTCCCGCTTTGGTCTGCTCGAAATGTCGCGTCAGCGTCTGAGCCCGTCGCTGGGCGAATCCAGTCATCACGTCTGCCCGCGCTGTAGCGGTACCGGCACCGTGCGCGATAACGAATCCCTGTCGCTCTCTATCCTGCGTCTGATTGAAGAAGAAGCGCTGAAAGAGAACACCCAGGAAGTTCACGCTATCGTACCCGTGCCGATTGCTTCCTACCTGTTGAACGAAAAACGCGCGGCGGTGAGCGCTATCGAAACCCGTCAGGGCGACGTGCGCGTGATCATCGTGCCGAACGATCAGATGGAAACGCCGCATTACTCTGTTCTGCGCGTACGCAAAGGCGAAGAGACCTCAACCCTGAGCTATCTGCTGCCGAAACTGCACGAAGAAGAGATGGCGCTGCCGGCTGACGAAGAACCCGCCGAGCGTAAACGCCCTGAGCAGCCGGCCCTGGCCACCTTTGTGATGCCGGACGTGCCGCCTGCGCCTGCGCAGGAAGCGCCTGTCGTGGCGCCTGCGGTTGCGAAAACGGCAGCGGCTCCTGCGGCTACCGCACCGGCGCAGCCGGGCCTGCTCTCTCGCTTCTTTGGCGCGCTGAAAGCTATCTTCTCCGGCGCAGAAGAGGCGAAACCGGCCGAACCTCAGGTAGAGAAAAAAGCCGAAGAGAAACCGGAACGCCAGCAAGAACGGCGTAAACCGCGGGCTAACAATCGTCGCGATCGCAACGATCGTCGTGATAATCGCGAAGGCCGCGATAATCGTGATAACCGCGACAGCCGTGCTGAAAATGGTGAAGGCCGTGAGTCTCGTGAATCTCGCGAGGAGAACCGCCGTAACCGCCGCGAGAAACAGCAGCAGAACGTCGAGCCGCGTGAATCTCGCCAGACCGCGGTCGATGATGCCGAGAAAGGCAAGGCGCGCGACGAACAGCAGCCGCGTCGCGAACGTAACCGTCGTCGTAACGACGAGAAGCGTCAGGCGCCGCAGGAAGCAAAAGCACAAACTCGCGAGGAGCCGGTTGTCCAGCAGGAAACCGAGCAGGAAGAGCGCGTGCAGACCATGGCGCGTCGTAAGCCGCGTCAGCTCGCCCAGAAGGTGCGCGTCGCGTCTGCCGCGGTCGAAACGACTGAACAGGTGGTGGAAACCGTCGCCGTCGCTCAGCCAGACGCTGTGGCTCCGCGTACCGAGCTGGCAAAAGTCGACCTGCCTGCGGTTGTTGAAACCGCTGCCGATCATGACGACAGCAGCGAGTCTCGTGAAGCCAACGGTATGCCGCGTCGCTCCCGTCGTTCACCGCGCCATCTGCGCGTGAGCGGCCAGCGTCGTCGTCGCTACCGCGATGAGCGTTACCCGACCCAGTCACCGATGCCGCTGGCCGTCGCCTGCGCGTCGCCGGAAATGGCGTCCGGTAAAGTGTGGATCCGTTACCCGGTGGTTCGTCCGCAGGATCAGCAGGAAGAGCAGCAGGTTCAGGCATCCGTTGCCGAAACCGTCGAGCCGATCGTTGCGTCGGTTGTCGCGGTGGAACCCGTCATTGCGGAAGCTACCGCACCTGCGGTCAGCGAAGCGGCTCCTGCTACCGCCGAACCGGCACAGCCGGCGGCCAGTGAAGCAGACGTTATCGCTGAAGAAACCGTTGTAGCGGCTGAAAGCGTAGTTGAACCGTCAGCCGCAGCGGAGCCGGAAACGGCCATCGCCGAGAGCGCAGCCACAGCTGAAAACAACGTTGTTGTGCAGGACGAAACGCCAGCGGTTGAAGCGCAAGAGACTTCGGCGCCGCAGGCTGTCGAGCCAACGCCAGTGGTTGCAGCAGCGCCGGTGGTGGAAACAACCCCAGTGGTTGCAGCAGCGCCGGTGGTGGAAACAACCCCAGTTGTTGAAGCCTCGCCGGTAGTGGAAACTGCGCCAGTAGTTGAAACTGCACCGGTTGTTGAAACTGCGCCGGTTGTCGCCACGGCAACGGTTGCAGAGACCGTTATCGTGTCTCACCGCCATGCCACCGCGCCGATGACCCGTGCGCCGGCTCCGGCCTATGAGCCAGAAGCACCGCGTCATAGCGATTGGGTTCGCCCGGCCTTCGCCTTTGATGGTAAAGGCGCTGCCGGCGGCCACAGCGCTACGCATCAGGCCACCGCGGAACCTACCCGTCCGCAGCCTCTCGAGTAAGCGCGACGCGTCATAAAAAAACCGGCCTCTGGCCGGTTTTTTTATTCCCCTTCCGGCCGCTGCATCCCGGCCACCTGCGGCATCACCTCGCGCATCAGGTCGAGGAACTTTCGCAAACGGGTGGGATAATACCGCGCCCACGGATAGACCAGATGCACCGGCAGCGCAGATGCTCGCCACGATGGAAACAGCTCAATCAACCGCCCGGCGGCAATATCTTCCGCTACCGCCCAGCTTGATACGATAGCCACCCCCAGCCCCGCCAGCGCCGTATTGCGGGCCACATAAACGCTATCGGTGCTCAGGCACGGCACAATACCGAACGTTAATTCCCGGTTATCTTGCTGGCGTTGCAGCTTCACCTCATGCTGATAGAAGGTGCTGATCGCCACCCACGGCAGGCGTGACAGATCCTCGGGCATGGCTAACGCCGGGTAGCGCGAAAGCAATGCCGGCGCCGCCACCAGACTGCGCGGCACCTCGGCCAGCAGCACGGACACCGTCGCCGGATCGACCTCGGCGCCGACCCGAATAGCGCAATCGATATTGTCACTGAGGAAGTCGACGGTTTTGTCATTCAGCATCCACTCCACCGCCAGCTGCGGATAGCGCTGCAGGAAACTGACCAGCGGATCGAGCAGCTGCTGCTGGCCAAACGCGTGCGGGGCGCGCACCCGTAAGACGCCGACCGGACGGTCGTCGGCGATACTCAGATCGTCCTCCAGCGCCATCCACGCATCCACCACCTGGCGCGCGTGCTGATAGCAGCGCTCGCCGTCGTCGGTCAGTTTCATGGCATGGGTGGTGCGCAAAATTAACTTTGCGCCGAGCAATCTTTCCAGCGACTGCAGGCGTCGGCTCACCGTCGCCTGGGTGGTATTCAGCTGTAGCGCGGCGGCAGAAAGCGAACCGGCCTCAACGATTCGAATAAAGGTCCGCATCAGTTCAATACGATCTATACGCTCCTGCCTCTTCATTATCCTTGTCTCTATACGTATTACGTATAACCGTTTTACCACCGCGCTATCTACCGCGCCAGCCGTAATCGGGAAAGAATAGCGCCATCTCATCTTCGAGGACTGCATCATGACACCGACGCCTTTATCCACCCGCCAGGCCGGCTGGATTATTTTTATACTCGCTCTCGGCGCTGGCTTTAGCGTCGCCTCTATTTATTATGCCCAGCCCCTGCTGCCGCTGATGGGCGCCAACCTGCACCTCAGCGTGGAAGGGATGGGATTAGTCCCTACCCTGACCCAGGCAGGCTACGCGCTGGGCATCTTGTTTCTGCTGCCGCTTGGCGACCGCCACGATCGCCGGATGCTGATCTTACTGAAAAGCGCGGCGCTGGCAGTCCTGCTGCTGCTGTGTAGCCTGACCGGACAGCTCACTTCGCTGCTGGTTGTCAGCCTGCTGATCGGCATGGCGGCAACCATGGCGCAGGATATCGTGCCGGCGGCGGCGATTCTGGCGCCGGCGGGAAAACAAGGGAAAATGGTCGGGACGGTGATGACCGGGCTGCTGCTGGGAATTCTGCTCTCCAGAACGGTCAGCGGCCTCGTCGGCGCGCTGTTCGGCTGGCGGGTGATGTATCAGGCGGCGGCGGTCAGTATTGCGTTAATTGGCCTGCTGATGTGGCGCATCCTGCCTCGCTTTGAAATTCATTCAACGTTAAGCTACCCGCAGCTGATGAAATCCATGGTGCAGCTCTGGAAACGCTACCCTGCGCTGCGCCGGGCGGCGCTGGCGCAGGGCTTTTTATCCATTGCCTTCAGCGCCTTCTGGTCAACGCTGGCGGTGATGCTGCTCGCCCACTATCAGATGGGCAGCGCCGTTGCCGGTGGATTCGGTATCGCCGGCGCGGCCGGCGCGCTGGCAGCGCCGCTGGCCGGCGGGCTGGCCGACAAATACGGCGCCGGAAAAGTTACCCAGTTAGGTGCGGCGCTGGTGACGGTCTCCTTCGCTCTGATGTTGCTGATGCCAGCCCTGCCGCCGCACGGCCAGCTGATCCTGATTGGCCTCTCGGCCATCGGCTTCGATCTTGGTCTGCAGTCCAGCCTGGTGGCCCATCAGAACCTGGTATATGGCCTGGAGCCCCAGGCCCGCGGCCGCCTGAACGCGCTGCTGTTCACCGGGGTATTTATCGGAATGTCGCTCGGTTCCGTGCTCGGCAGCAGGCTGTATGTTGCGGCCGGCTGGAACGGCGTGGTGATCCTGGCCGTGGTTGCCGGCGCCATCGCCCTTGCGATTCGCCTGCGGGAAAGCGCGCGCCTGCAGTCTGCCCAGCGCGCAACCCGATAAAAACCCCGCTCCGCAGAGCGGAACGGGTCTCTTTCAGTCCGGCGTCCCGTCCTCAGACGGTACGTCGGGCGAACTCTTTCACCCGGAAGCCCAGCAGCAGCAGAGTGGCGAAATAGGCCACGACCCCTACGCCCACGACCGCCATCAGCCGCACAAGGCGGAACAGCATGGTGCCTTGCGACCATTCCGGCATGATATACATCATGCCCAGCAGCGCAGCAGACATCACCAGCACCGCGATCACCAGACGCAGCAGGAACGAGAACCAGCCGGGCTGCGGGGTAAAGATTTTTTGCTTACGCAGCTGCCAGTACAGTAAACCGGCGTTGAGACAGGCCGCCAGACCGATGGACAGCGACAGGCCGGCATGTTTGAGCGGACCGATAAAGATCAGGTTCATCACCTGGGTCATAATCAGGGTAATGATAGCGATTTTAACCGGCGTTTTAATGTCCTGACGCGAGTAGAAACCCGGCGCCAGCACCTTCACCACGATCAGCCCCATCAGCCCGACCGAGTAAGCCACCAGCGCCCGCTGGGTCATGGCGGCATCGAAGGCGCTGAACTTCCCGTACTGGAACAGGGCGACGGTCAGCGGTTTGGCGAGGATCCCCAGCGCCACTGCGCTCGGCAACGCCAGCAGAAAGCACAGGCGCAGACCCCAGTCCATCAGGCGGCAATATTCGTCATGGTTACCGCTGGCGAAGCTTTTGGACAGCGAGGGCAGCAGAATCGTCCCCAGCGCCACCCCCAGCACGCCGGACGGAAACTCCATCAGGCGATCCGCGTAGTACATCCACGATACCGAACCAGAAACCAGAAATGAGGCGAAGATAGTGTTGATGATCAAGGAGATCTGGCTGACGGAAACGCCGAGGATCGCCGGCCCCATCTGTTTGACCACCCGCATCGCGCCGGCATCTTTCAGGTTGATGCGCGGCAGCACCAGCATGCCGATTTTTTTCAGATGCGGCAGCTGATAGGCCAGCTGGAGCACGCCGCCGACGGTAACGGCCCACGCCATCGCCAGCATCGGCGGATGAAAGTACGGCGCGGCAAACAGCGCAAAGCCGATCATACTGACGTTGAGGAAGGTCGGCGCGAAGGCGGGAACGGAAAAACGGTTCCAGGTATTGAGAATTGCCCCGGCCAACGATGCCAGAGAAATCAGCAGAATATAAGGAAAAGTGATCCGCAGGAGCTGGGTGGTCAGCGTAAATTTATCCGGGCTATCGACGAACCCTGGAGCGGTCACGGTGATAACCCAGGGCGCTGCCAGCATCCCGAGGACCGTGACAACCGCCAGAACCAGCGTCAGCAGACCCGAGACATAGGCCACGAAGACGCGGGTCGCATCCTCGCCCTGCTTACTTTTATATTCGGCAAGAATCGGCACGAAGGCCTGCGAGAAGGCGCCTTCGGCGAAAATGCGTCGCAGCAAATTCGGTAATTTGAAAGCCACGAAAAAGGCATCCGTCGCCATCCCGGCACCAAAAATGCGGGCAACGATAGCATCACGCGCAAACCCCAGAACGCGTGAAAACATGGTCATCGAACTGACAGCCGCCAGTGATTTTAATAGGTTCATTAACGTGTTATTCCACAACCCTGAAGTAAAACGCCCGCGATAGCGGGCGCTGGAAAGTGGCGATAGTCTACCGGGTTCGTAATGAATTACTACTCCCAGATGTTACAACGAATTATTCACTGATGGCCTCGCGCCACAGTTTATCAACGATGCGCTGGGCCAGCAGCGCCTGTTCGCCAGCCGTTTCGGGAACCGTCTGATTTTGCACGCATTCAATAAAATGACGCGCGCAGCCGACAAACCCTCGTTGCTCCAGCGTGGTTTGCCAGCCGGGCACCGGCCGCTGTACCACGCCCTGACCGCGCTCTTCCTGCCACTCACGCATATCCCGGACCTCATACAGCCCGCCGTCGGTAATCGCCTGCACCCATTCGCGCTGACTACCGGCGCGGCGGTGCATACTGGTGGTGATCTCCAGCTGCGGGGTGCTGAAATGATGTTCAGCATAGAGCATCTCCCCCTGGGCGGTGGTCTGCAGCGTCCCGCCGCTCAGGCGGGCTTTTCCTCCCGCCAGCCACAGGGCGGTATCCACCACGTGCAGATAATCATCCAGCAGGGTAAAGCGCAGATCGTGGCCCACGCTGTCGCTGCGGTGTTTATCCATGCGTAGTGACGCGGCACGCTCCAGCTGCGCTTTGAGCTCGCGGTACAGCGGGGCAAAGCGGCGGTTGAAGCCCACCATCAGCGTCAGCTTGCGCCGGGCCGCCAGCTCGACTAACGACTCCGCCTCATTGAGTTTGTCGGCCAGCGGTTTATCGACGCAGACATGCACGCCGGCGTTCAGCAAGCGGCTGACCACCTCAAAATGCGAGGCCGTCGAAGTGTGTACAAAGACCGCATCACACTGTGCCGCCAGCCGATCCAGCGACCCGGCATAGGGGATACGCCAGGTGTCGCAGATCCGTAGCGCCTTCTCTTTACCCGGCGACCAGGCCGCCTGCAGCGTCCAGCCGTCCGCCGCCCCCAGCACCGGTAGCCAGGCCTTCTGGGCGATCCCCCCCAGCCCTACCACTCCCACGCGTAATGTCGCCGTCACGGTTAATCTCCCAGGTGAGCCAGCAGTGAATCCAGCCGCGTTTTAAGCTCCGCCACTTCATCTTCCAGCGCCTCAACACGGCTCTGAAGGTCATCGGTAGGCGGCGACACGGCCTCAACGGCGGTGATAAGCGAATCCATATCGTCGCAGAACAGATGCATATAGCGGGACTCGCGTTTCCCCGGCTCGCGCGGCAGGCGGGCGACGAACGGGCCGTCATCACGGCTGGCCAGCGTGTCGAGCACGTTCTCGACTTCAGCCATATCGCTAAATTCATGCATTCGCTGGGCGCGGCTGCGCAGCTCGCCCGGCGTCTGCGCGCCGCGCAGCAGCAGCGTGGCGACCACCGCCACCTCCGCCGGGGTCAGCTTCAGATCGCCGAACTCGGAATTACAAAAGCGCTGCTCGTATTTGGTGACCCGGTTGCCAAACCCGCTGACCGTGCGCAGATAATGGCGTTTGACCAGCGTGTCGAGAACCTCCTGAACATCGCTTTCGCTCAGCGACATTACCGGTTCACGGTTGGTTTTCTGATTACAGGCGGTGACCACCGCATTAACCGACAATGGGTACTGTTCCTGCGTGGTGATCTGCTTTTCCAGCAAACAGCCAATGACCCGCGCTTCATGTGCGGTTAACTGATATTTCATGCTTTCTCCTTAGCGACCCGGAGTCCAGTCCGCTGTCGTCAACGCCGTCAGTACATGGTCGCGCCACTGCCCATCGATCAGCAGATAATCTTTGGCGTAACCCTCTTTTTCAAAACCAAGACGCGCCAGTAAATCGCCGCTACGCTGATTATGCGGCATGTAGTTGGCCATTATGCGATGGATATGCTGCGTGCGCTGCATATAACGAATCGCTGCGGTCAGCGCTTCAAACATCAGTCCCTGCCCCTGCCACTTCTCGCCGATGGAATAGCCGAGATAGCAGGCATGAAACGACCCGCGTACCACGTTAGAAAAATTCGCCACGCCGATAATCTCTTTCTCTTCCGGGTCGAGCAGCGCAAAATAGAACGCCGAGCCCTGCTTGTGAAACTCCGAAATCATCGACAAACGCGCCTGCCAGCCGGAGGGGTAGCAGTGGCTGTCGTCGCGCACCGGCTCCCAGGGTTTTAAGAACCCTTTATTCTCCGCGTAATAATCGGCCAGACGCCAGGCGTCACGATCGTAAACCAGCCGAACCACCAGCCTGTCCGTCGTCAAACGCACCTTGGGTACGTTACTGCGATAGCCAAACATTCCCTTCTCCTGTTCCCCTGACTTATCACCCTGCTCCTTTCACTATACCTGTCCTGAACGGTTGTGTGAAAACAGCAACATACCATTTTCTGCACCATCTCCCCTTTTCGATGAATAGACTCTATCGATCTTGCATTTTGATAAAAAAATATTATCGCAAGGAAGCTGGGAAAGTCAGTGCCTTCCCCGCACACTATCCGGGCAACTCTTTCTTTTCCCTGGAGGGGAAATGTCCCGCGTATCGCAGGCAAGGAACCTGGGTAAATATTTCCTGTTAGTCGACAACATGCTGGTCGTCCTCGGCTTCTTTGTTGTCTTTCCGCTGATCTCCATTCGTTTTGTCGACCAGATGGGCTGGGCGGCGCTGATGGTCGGGATTGCCCTCGGCTTGCGTCAGCTGGTCCAGCAGGGGTTGGGCATTTTTGGTGGCGCGGTGGCCGATCGCTTTGGCGCCAAGCCGATGATCGTCACCGGGATGTTAATGCGCGCGGGCGGTTTCGCGGCGATGGCCGTCGCGCATGAGCCCTGGGTACTGTGGCTCTCATGTATTCTCTCAGGACTCGGCGGTACGTTATTCGATCCGCCACGCGCGGCGCTGGTGGTTAAACTGGTGCGTCCGCATCAGCGCGGGCGCTTCTTTTCCATCCTGATGATGCAGGACAGCGCCGGGGCGGTTATCGGCGCGCTGCTCGGCAGCTGGCTGCTGCAATATGACTTCCGCCTTGTCTGCTGCGTGGGGGCGGCGCTGTTCGTCGCCTGCGCCGCCTTCAACGCCTGGTATCTCCCGGCGTGGAAACTGTCAACGGTGAAGACGCCGGTCCGTGAGGGATTGGGCCGGGTGCTGCGCGACAGGCGCTTTGTCACCTACGTGCTGACGCTCACCGGCTATTATATGCTGGCGGTTCAGGTGATGCTGATGCTGCCGATTATGGTCAACGACATCGCCGGCTCCCCCAGCGCGGTGAAATGGATGTATGCCATCGAAGCGACCCTCTCGCTCACCCTGCTGTATCCCATCGCGCGCTGGAGCGAACAGCGCTTTCGTCTGGAGCACCGGCTGATGGCCGGCCTGCTGGTCATGACCTTAGCCATGCTGCCCATTGGCTTAACCAGCAATTTACAGCAGCTCTTTACGCTGATTTGTCTCTTCTACATGGGTTCTATCATTGCCGAACCGGCCCGTGAAACCCTTGGCGCATCGCTGGCCGATGCCCGTGCCCGCGGCAGCTACATGGGGTTTAGCCGCCTGGGGTTGGCCTTTGGCGGGGCGTTTGGCTACGCCGGCGGCGGCTGGTTGTTCGACGCCGGTAAAGCGGTGAACCAGCCGGAGCTGCCGTGGTTGATGCTGAGCATTATCGGCCTGATCACCTTTATCGCCCTGTGGTGGCAATTTAGTCAGAAGCGATCGACCTCCGGGATGCTCGAATCGCGTACCTGACTTTACCTTCGGGGTCAGACGCATTTTCAGCATTTTCCGCTGGCACGCCCAACGCTGGCAGGCCATGCTGCTTTATGTCAGGATGAGCCCATGGCATGACCGTTAAGGAACCCAATGAAAAAGATGTTTATCGTGGCCGCGCTGATCGTCAGCGGCCTGTTGAGCGGCTGTAACCAGCTAACGCAATATTCCGTTAGCGAGCAGGAAATTAACCAGGCGCTGCAGAAACGTAACCACTTCGCCAAGGACATCGGCCTGCCGGGCGTAGCGGATGCACATATTGAGTTACACAATCTGACCAGCGCTATTGGCCGGGAAGAGCCGAACAAGGTGACGCTGAGCGGCATCGCCAATCTGGATCTGAACTCGTTATTCGGCAACCAGAAGGCCACCATTGATCTGAAGCTCAAGGCGCTGCCGGTGTTTAATAAAGAGAAAGGCGCCATCTTCCTGCAGGAGATGGAAGTGGTCGATGCGAAAGTGGCGCCTGAAAAGCTGCAGTCCGTCGTGCAGACGCTGATCCCGTATCTGAATCAGTCCCTGCGCAGCTACTTCAACCAGCAGCCGGCCTACGTGCTGCGTGAAGATGCCAGCACCGGCGAGGCGCTGGCGAAAAAATATGCGAAAGGTATTGAGGTGAAACCGGGAGAAATCATTATCCCGTTCACCAATTAAGAGCCCGGGCGCTGCGGCGCCCGTTTTTTTACGGAAGTTGATGCAAAGGAAAACGTTTACGCTTATCCTTAGTGCCCGGCAAAAACAGCCCTGATGACTGACCCTATTAGCCGGAGCCTTCCATGACAGCACAATCCCAGGTATTGAAAATCCGCCGCCCTGACGACTGGCATATCCATCTGCGCGATGACGAGATGCTGAAAACCGTCGTCCCTTACACCAGTGAGTTCTATGGCCGGGCGATCGTGATGCCGAATCTGGTGCCACCTGTCACCACCGTTGACGCCGCCATCGCCTATCGCCAGCGTATCCTCGATGCCGTCCCCGCCGGGCATGACTTTACCCCGCTGATGACCTGCTACCTGACCGATACGCTCGATCCCGCGGAGCTGGAACGTGGATTCCAGGCCGGCGTATTCACGGCAGCAAAACTCTATCCCGCCAATGCCACCACCAACTCCAGCCACGGTGTCACCAGCGTTGATACCATTATGCCGGTGCTTGAGCGGATGGAAAAACTGGGGATGCCGCTGCTGGTTCACGGCGAAGTGACCCATGCGGATATCGATATCTTCGACCGCGAAGCGCGCTTTATTGAAACGGTGATGGAACCCCTGCGTCAGCGTTTACCGGGTCTGAAGGTGGTGTTTGAACATATCACTACCAAAGATGCCGCCGAGTACGTCCGTGACGGCAATGAGCTGCTGGCCGCGACCATTACCCCGCAGCACCTGATGTTCAACCGCAACCACATGCTGGTTGGCGGCGTACGTCCGCATCTCTATTGCCTGCCGATTCTGAAACGTAATATCCACCAGCAGGCGCTGCGTGAGCTGGTCGCCAGCGGCTTTACCCGCGCATTCCTTGGCACCGACTCCGCGCCGCACGCCCGTCATCGTAAAGAAGCCAGCTGCGGATGCGCCGGTTGCTTTAACGCCCCAACCGCGCTGGGCAGCTACGCCACGGTGTTTGAAGAGATGAATGCCCTGCAGCACTTCGAAGCATTCTGTTCGCTGAATGGCCCGCGCTTCTACGGCCTGCCGGTTAATGAGACCTTCGTTGAGCTGGTGCGGGAAGAGAGTACCGTGGCTGACAGCATCGCGCTGCCGGACGATACTCTGGTGCCGTTCCTCGCCGGCGAAACCCTGCGCTGGACCATGAAAAAATAAAAGCGTTGCCCCCTGTTGTAAACAGAGATTTGATACTGTATAAATAACCAGTATACTACACAGGGGGCCATCATGCGCATCGAAGTGTCTATCGCCAAATCCACAGCTTTACCCAGCGGCGCGTTAGAAGCGCTAAACACCGAACTCTCGCGGCGTATTGAACAACAGTTCCCGGATAACCCAAGCCAGGTCACGGTGCGCTTTGCCAGCAGTAACAATTTGTCCGTCATTGGCGGCCTGAAAGAAGATAAAGACCGGATAAGCGAAATCCTGCAGGAAACCTGGGAAAGCGCTGATGACTGGTTTATCCATGACGTATCCTGACTCTTGCGGCCAGCCTGACAGCGCCCGCGCAGTTTTCCCGCTGAGGTGACAGAAGTCAGCCGGGGGATTCTGCCAGGCGTGCAGGCCGTCGCAAGAGCGTCAGATACAGCAAATTCAATTTGCTCCCTCATTGTGCTTTTTTTGCCGGGTCGCCCCGGCTTTTTTATCCCTACCGCAGACTCAGACTTTTCTTTATTCTTCTGATTATTTCCTTAAAAAATAATGCCCCGCGGGACTAAATTTGCGCAAAAAATCATCAGGCAGGGGAAGATCTGCCCCGCTGGATTTAATTTCTCGAGTTTATTCTTAACTCCTGATATAATTAACTTGCTTCAAAAAATATGCATTAAACCTCGAGAATTGTTGTCTTTTAACATATGAATAAGGGGTTATGATGGAAAAGAATAATGAAGTCATCCAGACCCATCCCCTCGTCGGATGGGACATCAGCACCGTTGATAGCTACGATGCCATGATGTTGCGCCTGCACTACCAAAACCCCACTCATGAAAGCAGTAACGAAGCTGAAATTGGCCAGACGCTATGGCTAACGACGGAAGTCGCACGTCAATTTATTTCTATTCTGGAAGCAGGTATTGCGAAGATAGAATCAGGTGAATACCAGGCAAATGAGTACCGCAGGCATTAAAAAATTATGCCGCTATCGATATACTCACACTAAACAGGCACCCGCGGGTGCCTAATTTATTTTCGGGCTTGTATAAGCGCAGGTTGTTAATTACCCTGCTAATAAAGCAAAAAACCGGAACATATCATGCAATACGATCTCATCATTATCGGTAGCGGTTCCACGGGCGCCGCCGCCGGCTATTATGCTCGCCGTGCCGGACTTAACGTCCTGATGACCGACGCCCACCGGCCTCCGCATCAGGAAGGCAGTCACCACGGCAACACGCGTCTTATCCGCCACGCCTATGGCGAGGGCGAAAAGTATGTCCCGCTGGTACTCCGCGCGCAGCAGCTGTGGGACGAGCTCGCCGTCACCAGCGGCGAGGCGGTCTTTGAACGTACCGGGGTGATTAACCTCGGCCCGGCGAATTCCCCTTTCCTCGCTAACGTCGCTCACAGCGCCCGCCAGTTTCAGCTCGATGTTGAAGAGATGGATGCTCCGGCCATTATGGCCCGCTGGCCGGAGATTCGCGTCCCGGAAGATTACCGCGGAATATTCGAACCGGCGTCCGGGGTATTGCGCAGCGAACTGGCCATCGAAACCTGGATTCGCCTCGCCCGCGAGGCAGGCTGCGCGCAGCTGTTTAACTGCCCGGTTACCGCCATTCACCACCACCCGGACGGCGTGACTATCGAAACCGCTGACGGCCACTACCGCGGCAAGAAGCTATTGGTCAGCGCCGGAACGTGGGTCACGCGTCTGCTTCCGGGCCTGCCGGTTCAGCCGGTACGTAAAATCTTTGCCTGGTTCCAGGCCGACGGCCGCTACAGTCGCAAAAACAACTTCCCGGCGTTTACCGGCGAACTGCCCAACGGCGATCAATACTATGGTTTTCCGGCAGAAGACAATGAACTGAAAATCGGTAAGCACAACGGCGGGCAGCTTATCTCCGCCCCTGAGGAGCGCACGCCGTTCGGCACAGTCGCCACGGACGGTTCCGAGTCGTTCAATTTCCTGCGCAACGTCCTGCCCGGTATCGGCGGCTGCCTGCACGGCGCTTCCTGTACTTACGACAACACGGTGGATGAGGACTTTATTATTGATACGCTGCCCGGCCACCCTGACACGCTGTTGATTAGCGGGCTAAGCGGCCATGGCTTTAAATTTGCGCCGGTGCTCGGCGAGATTGCCACCCAGTTTGCGCGCGGAGAGACGCCGGCATTTGACCTGGCCCCCTTCTCGCTGGCACGCTTTCAGCCGTAATTGCCCGCGTGGCGGGCCGCCAACCGACAGACAAAAAAACGGCCTCGATGGAGGCCGTTCATCACAGAGAGATTTTATGCGTCGCCTGTATGATTTACTGGTCAACAACGTCCGCGAGCACTTTATGATTTACCTCGCGCTGTGGCTGCTGCTGGCGATCGTCGATCTTATCTGGTTATGGTTTTTCTGATGTCGCAGGATCCGGGATCCCCAGCCGGGTGTTCAGCCGACCGCGTGACTTATTGAAGATCTTATTGCCATTTTCACGCCCGGCCCGCAGCTTACGCTGCTCTTCCTCGGGCAGCTTATGCTCTTCCATGCAGGCCTCGCTACAGCATCCGGCAAACTTTTCGGCGCAGCTCGGGCACTGAATAAACAGCAGGTGGCAACCGTCATTCAGACAGTTGGTATGGCTATCGCACGGCGCGCCGCACTGATGGCAATGGGCAATCACATCCTCGGAGATGCGCTCTCCCATCCTTTCATCAAAGACAAAGTTCTTGCCGATAAAACGTACCGGCAGCCCCTGCTCACGCGCGCGACGGGCATATTCGATGATACCGCCTTCGATGTGCCAGACTTTGTTGAAGCCGTTATGCTTCATCCAGGCGCTGGCCTTCTCGCAGCGGATTCCCCCGGTGCAGTACATGACGATTTTTTTGTCTTTATGTTCCTGCATCATTTCGACGGCTTTCGGCAGCTGTTCGCGGAAGGTGTCCGCCGGGATTTCCAGCGCCTGCTCAAAGTGCCCCACTTCATATTCGTAGTGGTTACGCATGTCGATAAACACCGCGTCGGGGTCATCCAGCATGGCGTTGACTTCTGCCGCCTTCAGATAATCCCCGACGTCGGAAGCATCAAACGTCGGATCGTCGATCCCATCCGCCACGATGCGATCGCGGACTTTGAGGCGCAGCACCCAAAAGGATTTGCCATCGTCGTCCAGCGCGATGTTCAGGCGCAGGCCATCCAGCGCCGGATCGAAGGCGTACAGGAACTCGCGTAAAGCTTCGACCTTGCTTTGCGGGACGCTGATTTGCGCGTTGATACCTTCGCGGGCCAGATAGATGCGGCCAAAGACGTTTAGTTCGGTGAGCGCGAGCCACAGCGCATCGCGCGTCGCTTTCGGGTCCACAATGGTGAAATATTTATAAAAAGAGATCGTCGTACGCGGTTCGCTCTCGGCTAACATCTGCGCTTTTAACGTCTCATTTGAAATGCGGTTATGTAACACTGGCATGGTGTACCTGCTCGACATAGGAAATGAGTAAAATAAACGGCCGGCATCATATAGCAAACGGCGTTAATTTACATCCCCACATTTTGCGCTACATTTCACTCACCCACCTTCGCTACCGTTTAACAATAAATGCCACCTGGGACAGTCGTTTTGGCTGATGCACTAAAAAATGCGATAATAGAACAAGTTGCTTAATTGAACAGGTATAAGATGACCCATTTACCTAAATTCTCCGCGGCGTTATTACACCCGCGCTACTGGCTGCTTTGGCTAGGTATTGGCCTGCTGTGGCTGGTTGTTCAGCTTCCTTATCCGCTGATTTACCGCCTTGGCAAGGCGATTGGCCGCCTGGCGCTGCGCTTTATGCAACGTCGCGCCAAAATCGCGTATCGGAACCTGGAGCTCTGCTTTCCGGAGAAGAGCGAAGAGGAACGCCACCGGCTGGTGGTGCAGAACTTTGAATCCGTCGGGATGGGGTTAATGGAAACCGGGATGGCCTGGTTCTGGCCTACCAGCCGCATTGCGCGCTGGACTGATTCCATCGGCGTCGAGCATATTCGGGCGGTACAGGCGCAAAATCGCGGTATTCTGCTGATTGGCGTCCACTTTCTCACCCTCGAGATGGGGGCGCGAATGTTTGGTATCAACGAACCGGGCATTGGCGTCTACCGTCCGAATGATAATCCGGTCATCGACTGGCTGCAGACCTGGGGACGCTTACGTTCCAATAAGGACATGATCGACCGTAAAGACCTGAAGGGGATGATTCGGGCGCTGAAAAAAGGCGACGTGCTCTGGTACGCGCCGGACCACGACTACGGCCCCGGCGCCAGCGTATTTGTGCCTTTGTTCGCCGTCGAACAGGCAGCGACGACATCGGGGACCTGGATGCTGGCGAAAATGTCGAAAGCCTGTATTGTCCCCTTCGTCCCACGGCGTAAACCTGACGGCAAAGGCTATGAGCTGATTATTCTGCCGCCGGAGTGCGACCCGCCGCTGGATGATGCGGAAACGACCGCCGCCTGGATGAACAAAATCGTCGAGCAGTGCATTCTGATGGCGCCGGAACAATATATGTGGCTGCATCGCCGTTTTAAGACCCGGCCGCCGGGAGTCCCGTCGCGCTATTAACGCGCGATGGCTTTCACCACCTTCCCTCCGGCAACCCGATACCTGCCGGAGGCGCAGACCCTCGCCGCGGTTTTAAACGCCCCCGCCCATTGCGATGATCATTTCTCAGGCGCATAATTAGCAGGCTCATATTTTCATTTTTTGACCTGCCTGACAGGCCAATGGAAGCCTATGTCGTCTGCTGATACCCCGATCAACTGGAAGCGAAATCTCACCGTCGCCTGGCTGGGTTGCTTTTTAACCGGCGCGGCGTTTAGCCTGGTTATGCCTTTTCTTCCGCTCTATGTCGAGCAGCTTGGCGTGACCGGCCATAGCGCCCTGAATATGTGGTCAGGGCTGGTCTTCAGCATCACCTTCCTGTTCTCCGCGGTCGCTTCACCATTCTGGGGCGGTCTCGCCGACCGTAAGGGGCGCAAGATTATGCTGCTGCGTTCCGCCCTTGGAATGGCCATCGTCATGCTGCTGATGGGACTGGCGCAAAATATCTGGCAGTTTCTGATCCTGCGGGCCCTGCTCGGGCTGTTGGGCGGCTTTGTTCCGAATGCCAACGCCCTGATTGCCACCCAAATCCCACGGCAGAAAAGCGGCTGGGCGCTGGGGACCCTGTCAACGGGCGCCGTCAGCGGCGCGCTGTTGGGGCCGCTGGCCGGCGGTTTCCTCGCTGACCACTGGGGGCTGCGCAGCGTCTTCTTTCTCACCGCCAGCGTACTGCTAACATGCTTTATCCTGACGCTGTTTTTGATCCGTGAACGCTTCGAGCCGGTCAACAAAAAAGAGATGCTTCACGCCCGGGATGTCTTCTCCTCGCTGAAGAGTCCGAAACTGGTACTGAGCCTGTTCGTCACCACCATGATCATTCAGGTCGCCACCGGTTCGATAGCCCCAATACTGACGCTCTATGTCAGAGACCTCGCCGGTGACGTCAATAATATTGCCTTTCTCAGCGGGATGATCGCCTCCGTTCCCGGGGTTGCCGCCCTGCTCAGCGCCCCGCGCCTCGGCAGGCTGGGGGACCGTATCGGGCCGGAAAAAATCCTTATCGTGGCGCTGATCCTCTCCGTTCTGCTGTTGATTCCGATGTCCTTCGTCCAGACCCCGCTGCAGCTCGGCATTTTGCGCTTTCTGCTCGGTGCCGCCGACGGGGCGCTGCTGCCTGCCGTGCAAACGCTGCTGGTCTACAACTCCACCAGTCAGGTCGCCGGGCGCATCTTCAGCTATAACCAGTCATTTCGCGATATTGGCAACGTCACCGGCCCGTTGATCGGGGCGTCGGTTTCCGCCAGCTATGGCTTCCGGGCCGTGTTTTTCGTCACGGCCGCCGTGGTACTGTTCAACGCGGTCTATTCCACCCTCAGCCTGCGGCGCCCTTCTGCTGGGGAACCCGCGCAGGAAGCGGACCCTGGCGATCGGTCGGTAAATTAATTGCGTCAAGGGCTGTTGCCCTTGACGCAATGCTCAGCGCCTTCTATAGATTGAATCGTGACCATTTCTCATTCTTCTTAGGGGATTAGCTATGCCAAAGAATTCGATTTTCTATGCCACGCTCGAAGAAGCTATCGATGCGGCCCGCGAAGAGTTCCTTGTCAATAATCCGGATAGCGACGAGGAGAGTGCCAACGTTGAGCAGTTGAATATCCAGAAGTACGTGTTGCAGGACGGTGATATTGCCTGGCAAGCCGAATTTTTTGCCGACGAGGATGGGGAAGGCGAATGCCTGCCGATGTTAAGCGGCGAGGCGGCACAGAGCGTGTTTGACGGTGACTACGACGAAATTGAACTACGCCAGGAGTGGCTGGAAGAGAATACGCTGCATGAATGGGACGAAGGTGAATTCCAGCTGGAACCCTCTCTGGACACCGAAGAGGGTCAGACCGCCGCCGACGAGTGGGATGAACGCTAGTTAATTATAGGGCCCGTGACTGGCATCCAGCGGTAACAGAAGCGTATCGAAGACCAGTGAAAAAGGCAGATCGAGAATGGTGATATAGCGCCATGCCGAATCACGCACGTCCCACTGCACGCCGGGGTAATACTGGTTACCGTGTCCCTGCCCCGGCACCGTGCGGCTAATAATGCTGCCGCAGCCGCTGAGCACCAGCGTCATGGCGATAATCAGTAAAATTCTCATCTGCTACCTCAGTTCTCAGATAAAAAAATACCGGCAATATTGCCGGTATTTTCCTTCACGTACGGCTTACTTTATTTTCAGCGCCTGCGGGTTGAGCGTCACCTGCTGATACGCGCTTACCCACGAAGAGTATTTCTCCGGCGCAGCCCACACGCGATAGTGCAGGCGTGACAAAGTGACCGGGTCGCTCAGTAGCACCAGACGACGGTCGCGATTAAGCTTGTCCGGCGTCTCGTTCAGCGCCTGCTCGACGTGGCGTTCACGGGCAATTTCCAGGATATGGCCGTGACGGTGGCGCGCGGTTGCCATCGCCGTCGCCAGGGCGTTAAACGATGGATTAAACACGGCGTGCATAAAGCCATCGTCCAGCGAACGCTGACGGTTCATGGTCAGATACGCATCGGTATCCTTCAGTACCTGCGGCGGCGCGTACTCTTCCGGGATCAGGAATAACTTCCAGCGTTTGGTGCGCAGACCAACGGTCGCCCGGCTGGAAATCACCGACACAAACGGTGACAGGATCAGCGAGAAGACAATCGGCGCCAGCCAGAACAGGAAGCGCAGATCCAACCACGCCATCCCCACCGCCCACACCAGGCCCAGCAGCAGCTGCGAACCGTGGCGCATAAAGGCTTCACCCCACGGCGTGGAGTCATCATCACGCTGCGGAGAGTTCCAGACCACTTCCCAGCCGAGGAACGCGCTGACCACAAACACGGTGTGGAACAGCATACGCACCGGGGCCAGCAGCACGGAGAACAGCACCTCCAGCAGCAGAGAGAGCGTGACGCGGATAAATCCGCCGTACTCTTTCGAGCCTTTGCACCACACCAGGATAATACTCAACAACTTCGGCAGGAACAGCAGCACCATGGTGGAGGCAAACAGCGCGATGGCCAGCTCCGGTCGCCACTGCGGCCATACCGGAAACAGCTGTCGCGGCTGCAGGAAGTACTGCGGCTCGGTCAGCGCATGCACGACCTGCAGCGCGGTCGACAAGGCAAGGAACATAAACCACAGCGGCGCCGACAGGTAGGACATCACGCCGGTCAGGAACACCGCCCGGTGCACCGGGTGCATGCCTTTCACCAGGAACAGGCGGAAGTTCATCAGGTTACCGTGACACCAGCGGCGGTCGCGCTTGAGCTCATCCAGCAGGTTCGGCGGCAGCTCTTCATAGGAACCCGGCAGATCGTAGGCGATCCATACCCCCCAACCGGCGCGGCGCATCAGCGCGGCTTCCACGAAGTCGTGCGACAGAATCGAGCCGGCAAAGGAGCCTTCACCCGGCAGAGGCGCCAGCGCGCAGTGCTCGATAAACGGCTTCACGCGGATAATGGCGTTGTGACCCCAGTAGTGCGATTCGCCAAGCTGCCAGAAGTGCAGACCGGCCGTGAACAGCGGGCCGTAAACGCGGGTCGCGAACTGCTGACAACGGGCATACAGGGTATCCATCCCGGAGGCGCGAGGCGATGACTGGATAATCCCGGCGTTCGGGTTAGCTTCCATCAGACGCACCAGCCCGGTCAGACATTCACCGGTCATCACCGAGTCGGCGTCCAGCACCACCATGTAGCTATACTGGCTGCCCCAGCGGCGGCAAAAGTCATCAATGTTGCCGCTTTTACGCTTCACACGACGGCGCCGGCGACGGTAGAAAATCTGCCCTTCGCCCTGCACTTCCGCGATCAGCTCCATCCACGCCTTCTGCTCAGCCACGCAGATATCCGGGTTGTAGCTGTCGCTCAGGATATAAACGTCGAAATGCTGCTGTTGGCCCGTCGCTTTCACCGATTCCCAGGTCGCACGCAGCCCGGCGAACACCCGATCGACGTCTTCGTTACAGATAGGCATGATCAGCGCGGTGCGGTGTTCAGGGTTTAGCGGCTCATCACCGACGGTAGAGGCGGAAATACTGTACTTATCGCGCCCCATCAGCAGCTGCAGGAAGCCCATCAGCGCGGTCCAGAAGCCCGCGGAGACCCAGCAGAAGAGCACCGCAAAGAGGATCAGGATCCCGCTCTGCAGCACATACGGCAGCAGCTGCATGAAGGAGACCCACAGGTTCTGCCCAACCATGTCCGCCGGATTGATTAACGCCCAACCCTGATACGGCAGAATGGTTTTCATATACCAGGTCGCCACTACCGTCTGCGCCAGCGTCAGCAGCAGCAGGATGTAGCGGCGGATGGTACCGGCGGTACGCCACTTCTGTTCGCTCTCCTGCTCTTCCTTAGTCAGGCGAGAAAGATAGCGCGGCGTGACGTCACGCCCACGCAGCCGATCCCAGAAGCGACCAACCGGGTTGGTACGCCAGGGGTCCGGGAACATAGAGGAGCGTTGCGCTTTCGGCATCGCGTGCAGCTGGGTACGCCCTTCATCATCTTTAATCAGCTGATCGCCGGCCAGAGAACCCGGCCAGCTATGCTCCAGCCGCGATTTGACAGACCCCAGCGGGGAATCGTCTTCACGCGTAAAGGTATGATGTTCGGCATCCAGCGCTTCGTGTACGGCTTGCAGGCTCGTGTCAGGAAGCGCGGCTTTTTCAGCATCCGACAGCGGCAACGCATCAATGTACTTCGTTATCTTATTCATTGGCAGGCAGCTGATAGCTCCAGGTTTCACTCAGCGTCTGGTCAGCATTGACCAGCGCAGCGCGCATTTCCGTGGTTTTCTTCGGATCTTTCACCTTCACGCGCAGAATCATACGCCAGCCTTTGGTGACCGGGTTATAACGCACGGTATTTTCAACGATCTCTGCGTTGTCGCCGATGCTCGCCTGCGCCGTTACCGGGGTATCCGCCGGCAGTTTTTTCATCTCAGCGCCGGTGAAGTCGACGATAAACGCAATCGTGCCATCCGGCTGGCGAATCAGGTTTGACTGCTTCACATCGCCCGTGGAACGACGGGTCTGCATAACGTACGCGTTATCCGGTGAATGCAGCTTGTCTTCATCGCGGCTAAAGGTAATCGAGTATTTAAAGTTCATCTCTTTACCCGGATCCGGCAGCTGATCCGGCGTCCAGTAGGCCACGATGTTATCGTTCGTCTCATCGTTGGTTGGGATTTCAACCAGTTCGATTTTCCCTTTGCCCCAATCGCCTTTCGGGGTGATCCACGCGCTTGGACGGAGGTCATAACGATCGTCGAGATCTTCAAAGCGGGAGAACTGACGGCCACGCTGCAGCAGGCCAAACCCTTGCGGATTTTCCATCGCATAGCTGCTGACGGCCAGGTGTTTCGGGTTATTCAGCGGACGCCAGATCCATTCGCCGTTGCCGGCCAGAATCGACAGGCCGTTAGAATCGTGCAGCGCCGGACGGTAGTTGGTCGCCGGAGAAGGCTGATTCGGCCCGAACAGGAACATGCTGGTCAGCGGCGCCACGCCCAGTTTGCCGACCTTATCGCGCAGGTACACCTTCGATTGTACGTCTACGACAGTATCGCGGCCCGGCATGATCACAAAACGGTATGCCCCGGTGGCGCGTGGGGAATCCAGCAGTGCATAAATAGTCAAACGTTTATCCGTGGCTTTTGGACGCTCAATCCAGAACTCACGAAAACGCGGGAATTCTTCGCCGGAAGGCAGTGCGGTATCGATAGCCAGGCCACGAGCGGATAGCCCGTAAACCTGGCCCTGACCCAGAACGCGGAAGTAGCTGGCGCCGAGCATGCTGACGATTTCGTCGTTCTTATCTTTGCTATTGATCGGGTACAGTACTTTGAAACCGGCGAAGCCCAGGTCTTTCACCGTATCTTTGTCATGCTGGACGCTGCCAAAATTGAAGTAATCCGGGTTATATTTAATCTTACGCACGCTGCTGGCGGTCACTTCGTTAATGGTGACCGGCGTGTCGAAATACATGCCCTGATGATAAAACTCAAGTTTGAACGGGGTCTTCTGGTTGTTCCAGTAAGCCTTATCGTGATTAAACTGGATCTGTTGATAGTCCGCGTATTTCATGTCGCGGAAAGCGGAGGGCAGGTTACTCTTCGGCGCTTCATAGCCTTTCCCGGCTAACGCTTTGGCCTCTTTTGCAACGTCATCAATGCTAAACGCCCATGC
>NZ_JBJDNH010000026.1:0-79399 GCF_044900465.1 Klebsiella sp. NPDC088457
GTGGTGCTGCTGCCGTACTTCAGCACCCTCGGCGTGGTGGTGGCCTATACCGCTCTGTACGTGCTGGCCTTCTTTATCTGCCCGTTCATTCGCGTTGAGCAACCGGGCTTTACCCTGAAGCCTGCGCCTGCCGGCAAAAGCGTTGAGTTTTCCTGATTAAAGACTGCGGGCTGGTATGCGCGTCATATCAGCCCTGTTTAGAGGTAGAAGTAGATGATGAGTATCAAAGCGGTCATTTTTGACATGGACGGGGTGATTATTGATTCGGAAGGCCTGTGGCGACAGGCGCAAAGGGAGGCGCTGGCCAGCTGGGGGGCTGCGGTCAGCGAGGAGGAGTGCGAAACGCTGACCAAAGGTAAACGTCTGGACGAGATTGCCCGCGTGTGGTGTCGGCATTGCCAGCTGGCGATTGCCCCGCAGCAGCTGGAGCAGCGCATTCTGCAGCGTATTACCGCGCTGATTGCCGCCAAAGGGCAGGCGATGGCCGGCGTCCATGAGGCATTAGACTACTTTCGCGCTCAGGGCTATAGCATCGCGCTGGCGACCTCATCTTCCCGGCAGGTGATTGCCGCGGTACTGAATAAACTTGCTCTGTGGCCATACTTTGACGTGGTCTCCAGCGCCGATGATGAAGCGTGGGGGAAACCTCATCCGGCGGTGTATCTGTCGACCCTGGGTAAGCTGGGGCGGTCTCCCGGGGAGTGTCTGGCGATCGAAGACAGTTTTCATGGCTTTTGCGCCGCTCAGGCGGCGGGGATCCCCACGATAGTGATTGCTGAAGATTGCCGGCATCCACGTTTCGCCGCCGCTGTGGCCCACCATCACTCGTTACCGGAGCTGCTGCGGACGCACTCTGAACCCGTTCTGGCGCTCGGGTAACGACCTTATCGGTGAGCGCAGAAGCCCTGGAGATGTAAACGGTCTTTTAATCTCTTCGTTCTGCGCTCACTTCCTGTTCTCGCCGCATCATTTCAGCAGCGGGCAGTCCGGCGGCAGACGGCAGCGCAGGGCGGCCGGTAGAATTTCCATGCGGAACTGCTTACCGCTCAGCGGTTCGCCGTCGAGGTTAAAGGTCATCTCGTGCGGGGCGGTGATTTCAAACCACGATGACACGCCGTCAACCAGGTTCGGGGAGTTATCCGGATCCGCCAGGGTGCTGAACAGCGCGGGCAGCAGCTCTTCACCGGTAAAGACCCGCAGATGCAGCAGGCCGTCGTTGATTAAGGCCTGCGGGCACAGCTGCTGGCCGCCGCCGGCCTGACGACCGTTGCCGATCCCGATCACCAGCGCGTTGCCCTGCCAGCTAAAGTTCTCACCGCGGATTTCACAGCGGTCGGGCTTGAGGGTATCCATACGCATCAGGCCATGAATCAGGTAGGAGACGCCGCCCAGCGCGGCTTTGAGCTTCTCCGGCGTTTCGCTGGTGATCCGGGTGCCGAAACCGCCGGTGGCCATATTAATAAAACCGGTTTTATCGTTGACCCGGACAACGTCTATCGGCATATCGCGACCGACGATCGCCAGCTTCAGGGCGCTGGCCAGCTCCTGCGGGATGCCCACGCTGGTGGCGAAGTCGTTGGCGGTCCCCAGCGGCAGAATGCCAAGCGCCGCCGGGCTTTCGCTGTGCACTAGCGCCGTGGCGACTTCATTAATCGTGCCATCGCCGCCGCCGGCAATCACCGTGCCGACGTTAAGCTGGCGGGCTTCATCGACAAACCGGGCGGCATCGCCTTTTTCCCAGGTCACGCGGACATGAATGTCGAGGCCCTCATCGCGTAACAGGGCGATCGCTTCGCGCAGCTGTGGCTCATTAGCCCCTTTGCCATTAAGAATCAGTAAGCTGGCTGGAAACGTTGACATTATTATGGCTTCCTCATTGCACAAGATGCACAAAGTGTACCGCATGAAGAGAAGGATGGACATTTCGTAAATTATCGGCCCGGGCGGCGCGGATATCGGGCTATCGATATCCGCGCCCCTCTTTTTCTGCAATGGTAGCTCAACCAGCGCGCTATTCATCCTGTGATACGTTGAGCGGGAGTGTCAGAATTGCGCGGGTAAATTTGACCATTGATACAGTAAGGAAAAGAGGATGTCCCGTAACACATTCACCTATGTAACGAATTCCGGCATGGCGGTATTTTGTCTGGTTTTCTCCCTGCAGGCGCTCTCCGCGCAGGTGACGGAGAAGAGTATTTCCGGCGGGGAACAGTTTACCGTTACGCTGCAGGATATCCCGGGTACCGGCTACAAGTGGATGCTCCGTTCCTTACCCGCGCAGGTCATGCTGGTCGCCGAGAATTACCGCCAGCCCGCCAGCTGCGGTAAGCGAGCCACGGGCTGCCCGGTGGAAAGAACCTTTACCTTTAAAGGTGTTCAGCAGGGGAGCGGAAATATTAACTTCGTCTATGGCCGCCCCTGGCTGAATATCACAGAGAAAGCGACCACCGTACGGGTCAGCGTAAGGTCAAATGCCCCTGCGCGGTAATTCGGCATTACGCTATTACTTCTCATCTTATTCGCGCACGGTTTTTAAACTGTGCGCATTATGTTAATTGTCTTTTCAAAAAGGCTTCTTCATATTAACAACCTGCCCCTACGAGCGTCATTATTGAAACAAAGGGCAAAAATATTTCTCTATATATCGTGTGGTTTTAGTTTGGTTGTTCTTTACCAGGGGATTATCTGCGTAATTTGAATAACCCGGTCCATAGAGAGATATTATGAAACAGAACCAACAAGCCGAACCTTCACGTCGTACTATTCTGAAGCAAACGTTAGCGCTTTCCGTGCTGTCCATCACCGGGCTGGCGGCCTTATCGGTACCGACGATCTCTTTTGCCGCCTCTTTGAGCAAAGAGGAACGCGACGGTATGACGCCGGATGCGGTAATTGAACATTTTAAACAGGGTAATCTGCGCTTCCGGGAAAACCGCCCGCTTAAGCACGATTATCTGCAGCAAAAGCGCAGCAGCCTGGCGGGGCAGTTCCCGGCGGCGGTGATCCTCAGCTGTATCGACTCGCGCGCGCCGGCAGAAATTATTCTGGATGCGGGGATCGGTGAAACCTTTAACTCTCGGGTAGCGGGTAATATCAGCAACCGCGATATGTTAGGTAGCATGGAGTTTGCCTGTGCCGTCGCCGGCGCGAAACTGGTGCTGGTGCTGGTGCTGGTGCTGGTGCTGGTGCTGGTGATGGGGCATACCCGCTGCGGCGCCATCGATAATGCCGAATTAGGTAACCTGACCGGCTTACTCGATGAAATTAAACCGGCCATCGCCAAAACCGAGTACAGCGGTGAACGTCAAGGCAGTAATGATGAATTTGTTGATGCCGTAGCGCGGAAAAACGTCGAGCTGACAATCGAAAATATTCGAAAAAATAGTCCGGTGCTGAGAAAGCTGGAAGAACAAAGGAAAATCAAAATTGTTGGCAGCATGTATCATCTTGCTGGCGGGGAGGTCGACTTCTTCGAGGTATGAGCCGGGTAACAAAGCCGGCGCGCATGCCACCTGAAGATAAATATTCATAGCGCATCATCGGCAGGCAAGAGGGCGCAAAATCGCCCTCTTGCCGGATAACGCCTCTGGCGGGGAACGATCAGAAGCGGAGATCAACGCCGAGCATCACTGTTCTGCCGGGATCTGGCATGCTGATAACCGCTCCGGGCTGGATATCATACCGATCTGTGACATTATTAACCGCGGCAAAAAAGGTCGCATTTTTATTTAAAATATATTCTCCATACAAATCAATCTGGTACCCGGGAGGTATTTCGATAACCGGGTTAGCTGCTGTCCCTTCAAGCCATCCTGCAGGGTTTGTTTTCGCGGAGTGATATCTGTATCTGATGCCAGCATCGACGGTTTCATTGCGGAATTTTTTCCCCAGATTCACAGAGATATTTTGTTTGGCGGGAATTCTTGTGGGCGTTAATCCCCAGGCGAAGCCCATGGTATTACAGTTGCTGGTGTTATATTTTTGCGCATAGTAGTTTGAGCACACCGCTGTTTTGCTATACAACGTTGCGGAAATGGCAGAGTAGAACAGTTCGCTGTTGTATTTAAGCGAAAAGTCAATTCCGGATAAATCGAGCTGATCATAATTCATAAACGTGAAGTTATCCTGCCATGCTGGCATTCCCGCGGTTTTATCCTTTAATCCGGGAGAGATAAAGTTATTGGTCGTGTTGTTAAACCAGGAGAGGGAGAGGTCGAGAGCATCCTCCGCGGATAATAAAGCCGGGTGATGGATCTTAACCCCAACTTCTTTTTGCAGGGAGACTTCTGGCGCGATCGGGTCCGCCGGGTTATAGCTGAAAATCTCATTTGATACCGTGGTTTCATACAGGCTCGGCATTCTGTAGTTTCTGGCTGCTTTCACAAACACGGTTGTGTCTGGAGTCAGCGCATAGCTTATTTCGGAGCTCAGGTCTGCTTTAGCCTGATATTTTACGCTTTGATGGGTCTGAAAATCGTGGGCTGCGGAATTATGATAATTAATACCCAGATTGACCTGGAGCGGACCACTCTCAATCATTCCGTTGACGAAAAGGGCATTTTCCCTTCTCTCACCATGCCGCGAGGTGGGGTAGGCGGTAAACCGGGTCAGACCGTCAGATTTTGGCGCCAGCTTTTCTTTTTGCGTTGACGACCCGTAGCGGAGCGTGAGCATGTTGAACTGGCTTTCATTGACAATGGCTATACCATTTTTATTGTTACTGTAGGCGTGGAGATATTGTTGCGCATTGGTTCCCAATGCCCACAGGCCGTTATATTGCTTTAAGTTTGTATCGGTTATCCAGTAGTTCAGATTTAAGTTAATCAGCCCGTTGTCAACGGGGGTATAGGTATATCCGGCACTGTAGGCATTCACAATCGCGCTGCCAGGTTTCCATTGCGGCATGGATTCCACGCCCGCGGGCAGGGGCTCGAAATCACGGTCATTGGCATTTTTATACCAGTAGGCCGCCAACGTTTCACCGGCCTGCTGACGATGGTTGCGGTACGCAAGGTTGAAGTGATGATCATCATTCGCGTTGATCGCAAGCTTATAAATAAATGACTCGCTTTCAAAGTCAGTGTTGACGACCTCTTCATTTTTAAATACCAGCGGATCGTGGAATTTATTAAAGCCATTTTTCCCTGAAAAATAGTTCCCGGTGGATCTTTTACTATAGGCCAGCACGGTATCAACCGTATCATCTCTGAAGCCAAAGGCAAGCGTGGCGGAGCCATTTCTAAAATCATACCCGCGGGGCTTATCCGTCAGCCGATAATAGCTCTGCTCCGCGTAATCATCAGGGATATCAGGTTTTTTGTTATTGTTGAACGTTCTTAGCTTAAGAAGTAAGCCGTAGTTATTGCCGGGATTGATAATATCCTCCGTGGAGAGGGTTTTTATATTTATTACCCCACCGATGGCGCCGGATGAAAAGGCATTGTTATTCTGTGAGGCCCCTTTGCTGATGGTGATATTGCTGATTAAATCAGGGTCGATATACGTTCTGTCGCTGGTTCCCTGATAGCCTCTTGACGTGTGGGTCGACTGCAGCGAGCCGTCAATAAACACAGGAACACGGCCTTCTCCCTGCAGTCCCCTGATTCCTGGGTCAATCGAACCCGCCTCATTTCTCATATTATTTGACTGGATATATGTTTCAGAGGAAAAAATATCTGCATTCGCAATCCCTCTGAATCGGTTTAACGCAGATCCGGAGAGAGTATTTTCAGCGGTCTCTGTAGATGACACAACCATAATTTCTTCATTGTCATTTTTTCCCTCTGCAAGCGTCGAACCGGTAAAAACCGACGTAGATAAGGTGAGGATTAAGGCGCGTTTTCCCATGAAATTTCCTTATTTTTTAAAAAGATATCGAAAATCAAACAATGTTAGTGATGAAAAACCAGTGGTTGGTTAATTACCGGTTTAAAACACTAAAAAAATAAAGAGTGGCAGTTTATGCCTCTAATTAAATAAATGCAAATGGTTATCATTATCATTTAATTGAAGTGATTATAATTATCTGTCTAATGAATGATGGATAAAAAGCATGTCATGCCGCGCCTGAACGGAGGTTTTGTCGCGCAGGAGGAAGCAAAAGCAGCGGGAAAGGCGGTTAATATCAGGGTAACGATCGCGGATGCGTCTCCGCTGTAAAGAGGGCGCCCGGTAAAGCAAAACCGGTATCCAGGCATGGACAGTAGGTGGACGTAGATAGGTTAATAATAAAAAAATAAGCCCGCGTAAGGGAGATTACGCAGGCTAAGGAGGTGGTTCCTGGTACAGCTAGCATTTATGGGTTATGTTTTTCAGCAGGATGGATGATACCCGCTCCAAACGAAGCGGTGTGTGATCCGTTTCTAATATCCGTGCATCCTGAAAAAATAACCCTGATAAACTAATTGCCGTGTGGGTTTCGCGTGCTCTGACCGGCAAAGTTGCGCATCAGCAGGGCGTACTCCAGCGCCATCTCTTCCGGCACCGGCAGCCATACCGTGTAACCATCCCCGGGAGCCACCGGCATCACCTCGCCTTTGGCGTTTTCCATATGCTCAAGGGTGAAGTTGACGTTGCCCTGCGGAGTCATCAGCTCGAGGCTGTCGCCGAGGGAGAACTTATTTTTCACCGCGACCGCGGCCAGGGTGCCGTTGCGCTCGCCGGTGAACTCGCCGACAAACTGCTGGCGTTCGGACAGCGAGTAGCCGTACTCGTAGTTCTGGTAGTCATCGTGGGTATGACGGCGCAGGAAACCTTCGGTATAGCCGCGGTGGGCCAGGCCCTCCAGGGTTTGCAGCAGGCTTTCGTCAAACGGTTTGCCCGCCGCGGCGTCATCGATCGCTTTGCGGTAAACCTGGGCGGTGCGCGCGCAGTAGTAGAATGACTTGGTGCGGCCTTCGATTTTCAGGGAATGCACGCCCATCTGGGTCAACCGCTCGACGTGGGCAATGGCGCGCAGATCTTTGGAGTTCATGATGTAGGTGCCGTGCTCATCTTCGAAGGCGGTCATGTATTCGCCAGGCCGTTTGGCTTCTTCGAGCATAAACACCCGGTCGGTCGGCGCGCCGATACCCAGCGTGGGTTCGATGGTCCTGAGCGGAATCGGCTCATGCTGGTGGACGATATTGCCGACGTCATCTTCTTTGCCTTCCTGGACGTTATATTCCCAGCGGCAGGCGTTGGTGCAGGTCCCCTGGTTCGGGTCGCGTTTGTTGATATAGCCCGACAGCAGGCAGCGGCCGGAATAGGCCATGCACAGCGCGCCGTGGACGAAAATCTCGAGCTCCATCTCCGGGACCTGGCTGCGGATTTCGCCAATTTCGTCCAGCGACAGTTCGCGGGAGAGAATCACCCGGCTCAGGCCCATCTGCTGCCAGAATTTGACCGTTGCCCAGTTGACGGCGTTGGCCTGTACCGACAGGTGAATCTGCATCTCCGGGAAGTTTTCCCGCACCAGCATAATTAAACCCGGATCGGACATAATCAGCGCGTCCGGCCCCATATCCACCACCGGCTTGAGATCGCGAATGAAGGTTTTCAGCTTGGCGTTATGCGGCGCGATATTCACAACCACGTAGAACTTTTTCCCCAGCTGATGGGCTTCATTGATGCCCAGCTGCAGGTTTTCGTGGTTGAATTCATTGTTGCGCACGCGCAGAGAATAGCGCGGCTGGCCAGCATAAACGGCGTCTGCGCCATAGGCGAAAGCGTAACGCATATTTTTCAGCGTTCCCGCCGGGGAAAGGAGTTCCGGTTTAAACATGATGTTCTCGTTCTGATGACAGGTCAGATTCGCCACACCTGATGGGGCGAGTTGGGGGAGTGTCCCCACTTTAAGGGCGGGCATTGTAGCGCTGTGGCGAAGGGGAGTAAACCTTTCCCCTTCGGCCAGTTTACTGCGCCTGGAGGCGCAGTAGGGTTAAGCCAGCCGGCAGGCGTCTGCCTCCCAGCGATAGCCGACGCCGTACACGGCGCGGATAAAGGACTGCTCGGCGTCCAGCGACTCCAGCTTGCGCCGCAGGTTTTTGATATGGCTATCGATAGTCCGGTCGGTGACCACACGGTAATCATCGTAGAGATGATTAAGCAGCTGTTCGCGCGAAAAAACCTTACCCGGCTCCTGCGAGAGGGTCTTCAGCAGGCGAAACTCGGCGGGGGTCAGATCCAACAGCTTATCGCGCCATGAGGCCTGAAAACGACCTTCATCGACGATCAGCGGGCTTTCCGCATCCAGCGCCAGCAGATCGCGGCGCGGCTTACAGCGGCGGAGGATCGTTTTCACCCGCGCGACGACTTCACGTGGGCTGTAGGGCTTGCAGATATAATCGTCGGCGCCAATCTCCAGCCCGAGCAGCCGGTCGATTTCCTCTATCTTCGCTGTCACCATCACCACCGGTACCTCGGAGAAACGACGGATCTCCCGGCACAGCGTCAGGCCATCGGTACCCGGCAGCATCAGATCCAACAGAATCAGATGCGGCGGAGTTTGCCGGACGTAAGGCAGGACCCGATCGCCGTGATCAATCAGCGTTGGCGCATAACCTGCCGCGGACAAATAATCGAGCAGCAGCTGACCCAGCTTGGGTTCATCTTCCACCACCAGAATGCGTGGCGTATTTTCATCAACAGGTAATTCACTCATACGTCTCTCGGTGTATCACGTTCCAGAGGTAACTCTACTTTAATGCTAACCCCGCCAAAAGGCGAATGGTCGGCCCGTAAGATGCCGCCGTGGGCGGCGACGATGTTGACGCAGATCGCCAGCCCCAGCCCGGAGCCGCCGCTGGCGCGGTTGCGCGAGCCTTCGGCGCGGTAAAAACGTTCACACAGGCGTGCCAGCTGCTCGTCGCTCACCCCCGGACCGCTGTCGGCAAAATCGATGATTAAGCGGCGGGCGTTGTGGCTGGCGCTAATCAGCAGCCGGCCGCCGCTGTCGGTATAGCGCAGGCTGTTTTCCAGCAGATTGTTAAAGAGCTGCATCAGGCGATCGGCGTCGCCAAAAATAGTGGCGTTTTCCGGTAGCGAAACGCCGATCGTCAACCCGCGGTTGGCGAAGCGCTCGCGGAAGGCGCCCGCCGCCACTTCCAGCAGCGGGATGATATCCACCGAAGTTTTCTGATAGGCCAGCGCCCCTTCATCGGACATCGACAGCTGATGCAGATCGTCCACCAGCTTGGTCAGAGTCGCCACCTCCGCCTGCAGCGAGGTGATGGAGTCCGGGGTGAATTGACGTACGCCGTCCTGGATGGCTTCCAGCTCACCGCGCAGCACCGCCAGCGGCGTACGCAGCTCATGGGAAATATCGGCCATCAGATCGCGGCGCATCTGCTGGTTGCGTTCCAGGGTGCTGGCAAGCTGGTTAAAATCCTGTGCCAGGCGGCCTAGCTCATCGCTGCCGCTGGCGGTAACCCGGGTACTGAAGTCTCCCGCCGCCAGGCGATGGGTCCCTTCCACCAGCCGTTTCACCGGCGCCAGCAGGCCGCGGGCCAGCGGGAACGTGGCCAGCGCGGCGAGGAGGGTCGCGAGGGCGACAATCAGCCAGCTGGTACGCTTCTGCTGACGGTCGAAATTAATATCGGTATTGCGCGTCAGCCGCTCGACGGGCGAAGCGATAACCGCCCCGACCTGCACGCCGTTGACCACAATATTGCGCCGGCTACCGTCTTCAGGCACCCGCTCACGCGGCCCCACCAGCACGCGTCCTTTCTGGTCGACGACCCAGAACAACGTACGCCAGCCGTGCGGCGGCATATCCGGCCCCGGGCCACGCGGACCGTCCGGCGGAGGGCCATCGGGACCAGGCCCGCCGTTATACATGCCTCCGCCGGCGGTTCTATGTCCGGCGGGGGAGCGATCGTCGTTATCACGTTCGAAGGTTTTTAATAGCTGGAAGATAAAGCGGTCGTTGTTACGCAGGAATGTCCAGCTGCCGTGCAGGGCGTACTGTTCGCTCAGCGCATCGCCGAGCATGGTCAGCCGCTGTTCGTTGCCGCGTTTGATATAGTCGATAAACCCGCGTTCAAAACTGACGCGCACCGCCCAGTGCATGCTGATTAACAGCACGATGCAGGTGGCGAAAATCGCCAGGAACAGCTTGCCGGTAATACCGGGACGCCAAAACTTCACGGCTCACTCCTTTTATGCCGGGCGATCGCGGTATTGCTGTCGGTATCATCCGGAACGCGGGAAAAAATGAAGGCCGGCAGCGCAATAATCACCGCCATGCTCAGGTAGGTATAGAGGAACACCTGATGGGTGGCGGCGGCATCGGCGCTGATATGCTGCTGGCCGAACATGCCGAGCAGCATACCGGCAATAGTGACCCCGATACTCATCGACAGCTGCATGACCATCGACAGCATGCTGTTGCCGCTGCTGGCCAGATCGTCCGGCAAATCTTTCAGCGTCAGGGTATTCATCGACGAGAAGCGGCTGGAGTTGACCATACCCTGCAGAAACAGCACCACCGGCAGCAGCCAGTACCAGCCCGCCAGCGCGACGACCATAAACAGCAGACTGACCACCGCCAGGCCGAGCGTCGCCACAATCAGTACCCGGCGGTAGCCAAAGCGGTTCACCACCTGCACCACAATGCGCTTCATCCCCATGCTGCCGAGCACCATCGGGATCATCATCAGGCCGGCGTGAAACGGCGTGAAGCCGAGACCAATCTGCAGGAAGACCGGGGTCATAAAGGGCAGCATGCCGCTGCCGATGCGCCCGGCGAAGCTGCCGCCCAGCCCGAGGGAGAAGGTGCGGTTGCGGAACAGGTGCAGGCTGAACAGCGCATTGTCATTATCCCGGGCGTACCACAGATACAGCAGAATGGAGGCGACGCCTGTCGCGACCAGAACCGCAAGCAGCGAGGGTGAAATACCCAGCCCTTTTTTGCCGTCGAGCGCGAGGGTTAACGTCGCCATCCCCGCCGCCAGCAGGATAAAACCCAGCATATCGAAGCGCCGGGTTTGCAGGGTGTAGTTCGGCATCAGCCACAGTGTGGCGATGGCGCCGACAATCCCCACCGGAATGTTGATCAAAAAGATCCAGTGCCACGAGGCGTATTCCACCAGCACGCCGCCAAGCGCCGGCCCCAGCAGCGGGCCAACCTGGCCGGGAAGGGTGACGAAAGTCATCGCCGCCATGTACTGCGAGCGCGGGACGATTTTCATCACCGTCAGACGGCCGACCGGCACCATCATCGCGCCGCCGACCCCTTGTAACACCCGGGAGAGGACCAGCTGATCGAGCGTGCTGGCCTGGGCACAAAACAGCGAGCCGAGGGTAAACAGGATGATGGCGCTAAAAAAGATATTGCGCACCCCCACCCGATCCGCCAGCCAGCCGCTGGCGGGCAGCATGATCGCAACCGTCAGCACATAGGAGACGATCACCATATGCATATGCAGAGGACTCTCCCCGAGGCTTTTGGCCATCGAGGGGAGGGCGGTATTGACGATGGTGGTATCCAGCGACTGCATAAAGAAGCCGAAAGCCACTATCCATAATTGCCAGCGGACGCTGGAGGGCAGTTCTGTCATTTTATTCGCTTACCGGTTGGTTGAGTTTTCGCGAAAAACGCAACCGCAGACGGTCGAAGAACAGATAGACCACCGGCGTGGTGTAGAGCGTCAACAGCTGACTCATCACCAGTCCGCCGACGATGGTGATGCCCAGCGGCTGACGCAGTTCCGAGCCGTCGCCGCCGGATAACACCAGCGGCAGCGCGCCAAACAGCGCCGCGAGGGTGGTCATCATAATCGGCCGGAAACGCAGCAGGCAGGCCTGGAAGATCGCCTCTTCCGGCGGGAGGTTGCCGTTACGCTGCGCCTCAAGGGCAAAGTCGACCATCATGATGGCGTTTTTCTTCACTATGCCAATTAATAGCATGATTCCGATGAGCGCGATGAGGCTAAACGGGGCACCGAAGAGTTCCAGCGCCAGCAGCGCACCGACCCCTGCCGAGGGAAGGGTGGAGAGAATGGTCAGCGGATGGACGTAGCTTTCGTACAGGATCCCGAGCACGATATAGACCGTCGCAATAGCGGCGATAATCAGAATCACCTGCGAATTCATGGTCTGCTGGAAGACCTGAGCGGTTCCGGCAAACGAGCCCCGGACGCTGGACGGCACGCCGAGCTGGGTCATCGCGCGGTCGATCGCATCGCTGGCTTCCGACAGCGATTTACCGGTCGGCAGGTTAAAGGAGATCGTCGACGCCGCCGAAAGCCCCTGATGGTTGACCGACAGCGGCGCGTTGGCCGGCTGCCATTTGGCGAAATAGGCGAGCGGGATCGGTTTGCCTTCGCTGTTGATAACAAACATCTTATCCAGCGCGCTGACGTCCTGGGTATAAACCGGGTCGACCTCCATCACCACCTTATACTGGTTCAGCGGCTGATAAATCGTCGAGATCTGCCGCTGGCCGAAGGCGTTATTCAGCAGGTTGTTCGCATCCTGGATGCTGATCCCGAGGCGCGACATGGTATCGCGATCGTAGATAAGATCCATTTCCGCACCGTTATCCTGCTGGTCTGAGTTGACGTCAGCCAGCTCCGGCAGCGCGGCCAGCGCTTTACGAATCTTCGGTTCCCATTCGCGCAGCGCCGAAAGATCGTCTGATAGCAGGGTGTACTGATAGCTGGCGTTGGCCTGGCGACCGCCGACGCGAATATCCTGCACCGCCATCAGGAACAGATTGGCGCCCGGCTCTTTCGCCAGCTTTTTACGCAGCCTGTCGATGATCTGCTGCGCCGTTTCATGCCGCTGGTCGCGGGACTTGAGGGTGATAAACATCATCCCGCTGTTCACCCGTGAGCCGCCGGTAAAGCCGGTGACATTATCCACCGCCGGATCTTCGCGGATGATTTGCATAAAATCCTGCAGTTTGCCGCGCATCGCCTGGAAGGAGATGCTCTGGTCAGCCTGAATGCCGCCCATCAGCACGCCGGTATCCTGCTCCGGGAAGAAGGTCTTCGGGATGGTGATATAGAGCCAGACGCTCAGCGCCATGGTCGCCAGCAGCACCAGGCCGGTGATGCGGCTATGTTTGAGCACCCACTTCAGCGACTTGCCATAGCCGCCCTGAATCGTCACCAGCAGGCGGCCAAAGCCGCGGTTGCGGGTCGGCGCATGCGGTTTGCCGCTCTTGAGCAGCCAGCCGCACATCATCGGCGTCAGGGTGAGCGAAACCGCCAGCGAGATGCCGATGGCCACCGATAAGGTGACGGCGAATTCACGCAGCAGGCGCCCCGGCAGCCCGCCCATCAGCAGCAGCGGTAAAAACACCGCCACCAGCGACAGGCTCATCGACAGGACGGTAAAACCGACTTCGCGGCTGCCCTGGAGCGCCGCCTGCAGCGGTTTCATCCCGGCCTCAAGGTGGCGGGAGATATTTTCCAGCACCACGATAGCGTCATCCACCACGAAACCGGTAGCGATCGTCAGCGCCATCAGCGACAGGTTGTTGAGGCTAAAGTCGCACAAATACATCGCCGCAAAGGTACCGATAAGCGACACCGGCACGGCAACCGCGGGAATCAGCGTGGCTCGGCCGGAGCGCAGGAACAGGAACACCACGAGGATCACCAGCGCCACGGCGATCGCCAGCGTTTGTTCCACCTCTTCCAGCGAGGCGCGGATCGTCGGCGAACGGTCCTGGGCGATTTGCAGGTCGATAGAGGCCGGAATCGTCTTCTGCAGCTCCGGCAGGCGGGCGCGAATGCTGTCGACCGTCTGGATGATATTGGCTTCCGGCAGTTTGCGGATCATCAGCAGAATCGCCGGCCTGGCGTTGGTCATCCCGGCGTTGCGCACATCCTGTACCGAATCGCTGACGTTCGCCACGTCGCCAAGGCGCACCGCCGCGCCGTTGTTGTAGTGAATGATCAGCGGCTGATATTCGGCGGCGGTTTTTAACTCGTCGTTGGTTTGTACCTGCCAGCGCTTGCCTGGGTCTTCCAGCGCCCCCTGCGGCCTGCGCACGTTGGCGTTATCGATCGCCGTCCGTACGGCGTCCAGCGAGACGCCCTGGTTAAACAGCGCCTGCGGGTTGAGGTCGACCCGCACCGCGGGCAGCGAGCTGCCGCCGACGTCCACGTCCCCGACGCCGTCGATCTGGGCGATAGTTTGCGCCAGCTGGGTAGAAGCGAAATCATACAGCTCGCCCTGGGAATAGGTGTCCGAGGTGAGGGTGAGGATCATGATCGGCGAGTCGGACGGGTTGGCCTTACGGTAGGTTGGCCGGCCCGGCATGCCGCTCGGCAGCAGGCTTTGCGCCGCGTTGATCGCCGCCTGCACATCGCGGGCGGCGCCGTTGATATCGCGGTCGAAATCGAACTGCATAATAATGCGCGTGCTGCCAAGCGAACTGGAGGAGGTCATTTCAGAGACGCCGGCAATACGCCCCAGCGAACGCTCAAGCGGCGTAGCCACCGATGAAGCCATGGTTTCCGGCGAGGCGCCGGGCAACGAGGCGCTGATCATAATCACCGGAAAATCCACCTGCGGCAGCGGGGCCACCGGCAGCAGGCGGAAACCGAGAATGCCGCACAGGGTGATGGCGAGCGACAGTAAAATCGTCGCCACCGGGCGGTAAATGAAGAGGGCGAAAAACTTCATTTACGCCTCCTCCTCGTGCCGCGGGAAGCGGCTTCGGATGTACAGCGACAGGCGGTCGAAGAGCAGATAGATAACCGGGGTGGTAAACAGCGTCAGCACCTGGCTTAACATCAGACCGCCCACCATACCGATCCCCAGCGGACGGCGCAGCTCGGCGCCGACGCCGGTACTCAGCATCAGCGGCAGCGCGCCGAGCAGGGCGGCGAGGGTGGTCATCAGAATCGGGCGAAAACGCAGCAGACAGGCCTGATAAATCGCTTCACGCGGCGGCATGCCCTGTTCGCGTTCGGCGGCGAGGGCAAAGTCGATCATCATGATGGCGTTTTTCTTGACGATACCAATCAGCAGGATAATCCCGATGATGGCGATGACATCCAGCTCGCTGCCTGCCAGCCACAGGGCCAGCAGCGCCCCGACGCCGGCGGTCGGTAAGGTCGAGAGAATGGTGATCGGGTGAATGAAGCTTTCATACAGGATGCCAAGCACGATATACATCGCCACCACCGCCGCGATCACCAGCCAGACGGTATTGCCGAGCGCCGACTGGAAGGCGAGGGTGCTGCCCTGGAACTGGGTGCGGATATCGGTCGGTAAATCCAGCGCCTGTTCGGCGGCCTGAATCGCCGCTACCGCATCGCCCAGCGAATAGCTAGCCGGCACGTTAAACGAGATGGTGGTGACCGGGAACTGATCGAGATGGTTAATCGATAGCGGTGTGAAACGCTGCTCGACGCTGGCGATGGATTTCAGCGGCACAATGCCGCCATCGCTGCTGGTGAGACGAATATTGTCCAGCGCGGCCAGCCCCGGCGTGGCGCGGGTGTCATGCTCCAGCACCACGCGATACTGGTTGGCCTGAGTGTAAATAGTCGAGATCAGCCGTTGACCAAAGGCGTTGTACAACGCGTTATCGACATCCGCCATGCTGATGCCAAGGCGGCTGGCGCTGTCGCGATCGACGTTGATATACGCCGCCAGCCCCCGGTCCTGCCAGTCGCTGCTCACGTCTGAGAGCTGCGGTAATGCCTGAAGCCGGGTCAACAGCTGCGGTACCCAGTTACTGAGGGCATCCAGCGAGTTCGCCTGCAGGGTGAACTGGTACTGGGTGCGGCTGACGGTGGTATCGATGGTCAGGTCCTGCGTCGGCTGTAAATAGAGTTCGATGCCGGGAATACCGTCCACCGACTTTTGCAGGCGGGCGATAACGGTTTGTACCCGGTCGTCGCGTTCATCCAGCGGTTTGAGGTTGATCTGCAGCCGGGCGCTGTTCAGCGCCGGGTTGGTGCCGTCAACCCCGACGAACGAGGTCAGGCTTTCCACCGCCGGGTCTTTGAGGATCGCCGCGGAAACCTGCTGCTGGCGCTGCGCCATATTGACGAAAGAGGTCGACTGCGGCGCCTGGAGCGTGCCCTGAATAATGCCGTTGTCCTGGATCGGGAAGAAGCCTTTGGGGATAAACACCCACAGCATAATTGACAGCGCCAGCGTGCCTAAGGCGACGCTCAGAGTCAGCCACGGGTGGTTCAGCACCCGGCTGAGCATCCGCCCGTAAGCGGCGATCACCCGCTCGAAGAAGCGCTCGCTGGCCTGGGAAAAGCGGTTTTGTTTACGCAGCGATTCATGGCTGAGCATGCGGGCGCACATCATCGGCGTCAGGGTCAGCGACACCACGGCGGAAATCAGGATCGCCACCGCCAGGGTAATTGCAAATTCGCGGAACAGCCGGCCGACGATATCGCCCATAAACAGCAATGGGATCAGCACCGCAATCAGCGAGAAGGTTAATGAGATAATGGTAAAGCCAATCTCACCGGCGCCTTTGAGCGCGGCGGCGAGCGGTTTTTCGCCTTTTTCGATATAGCGCGAAATGTTTTCGATAACCACGATGGCGTCATCGACCACGAAGCCGGTGGCGATGGTGAGCGCCATTAGCGTCAGGTTGTTAATCGAGAAGTCGAGGAATACCATCACCGCGAAAGTGCCCACCAGCGAAAGCGGTACGGCGACGCCGGGGATAATGGTCGCCGGCACGTTGCGCAGGAACAGATAGATGATCATCACCACCAGCGCAATCGCCAGCATCAGCTCAAACTGGGTATCGCTGACCGAGGCGCGGATATTGGTGGTCCGGTCAGAGAGCACCTGCACCTTGACCGATTTCGGCAGGCTCTCCGTCAGCTGCGGCAGCATCTGGCGCACGCTGTCGGCGGTGGCGATGATGTTTGCGCCCGGCTGGCGCTGGACGTTCATCACGATCGCCTGCTGGTTATTGGCCCATGCGCCGAGCCAGCTGTTTTCCGCCCCCTGCTCAATGGTGGCCACATCGCCAAGACGGATCGGCGCACCGTTCTGCCAGGCGATAATCAGGCGGCGATAATCTTCCGCCGACTGCATCTGGTCGTTGGCGGAAAGGGTTACGGCGCGGGAAGGGCCGTCAAGGCTGCCTTTCGCCGAGTTGACGTTAGCGCTGGTGATGGCGGTACGAATCGTTTCGCTGGTCAGCCCGAGGGCGGCAATCGCCTGGGCATTGAGCTTCACCCGCACCGCCGGGCGCTGGCCGCCGGCGAGGGTCACCAGACCGACGCCGGAAACCTGGGAGATCTTCTGCGCCACGCGGGTTTCCACCATATCTTCCACCTGGGTCATCGGAATGGCGGAAGAGGTGACCGCGAGGGTCATGATCGGCGGATCCGCCGGGTTCACTTTGCTGTAAACCGGCGGGTTCGGCAGGTCGGAGGGCAGCAGGTTAGTGGCGGCGTTGATCGCCGCCTGCACTTCCTGCTCGGCCACGTCCAGCGGCAGCGTCAGCTGGAACTGCAGGGTCACCACCGACGCGCCGCCGGAGCTTTGCGACGACATCTGTTTCAGCCCGGACATCTGACCGAACTGGCGTTCCAGCGGGGCGGTAATCGCCGAGGTGACCACGTCCGGGCTGGCGCCAGGGTAGAGGGTCACCACCTGAATCGTCGGGTAATCGACCTCCGGCAGGGCGGAAACCGGCAGGAAGCGATAGCCGATGATCCCGGCCAGCATAATCGCCATCATCAGCAGGGTGGTGGCGACCGGGCGCATAATAAACAGTCGGGAGGGGCCGCCCGTGCTGCTCGGGGGTAATACTTGCATCAGGAGCGCGCTCCTTTTTTCCCGTATTCACGACTGGTGGCCTTCTCCGCAGCGGCGGCTGGCGCGCTGTGCGGGTCCACCACTTCCACTTTTGCCCCTTCGGTCAGACGATCGATACCGTCGGTGACCACCCGATCGCCGGCCGACAACCCGGCGCTAATCACCACTTTCAGGCTGTCCTGAATCCCCGGGGTGACGGTATGTTTGCTGACTTTGTTATCGCTGTTGAGTACCCAGACGAAATGACCTTCGTTGCCCATTTGCAGCGCGGCGGTCGGAATGACCACGGCATTCTGCTGGGTATCCACCAGCATGCGGGCATTGACGAACTGATTCGGGAACAGCGCATCGTCCTGGTTAGTGAAGCGCGCTTTCAGTTTGATGGTCCCGGTCGTGGCGTCTATCTGGTTATCGAGGCTCAGCAGGGTCCCTTCGCTGATTTTCTGTTTGTTGGTCCGGTCCCACGCCTCAACCTGCAGCGTTTTCCCGGCTTTCTGCGCCTGGACGACGGTGGCGATATCGTTTTCCGGCAGAGTGAAGACTAAATCAATCGGATGGGTTTGGGTTAATACCACGATGCCGGTGGTATCGCCGCTGGAGATCTGATTGCCGATATCCACCTGTTTTAAGCCGACTCGCCCGTCAATCGGCGCGGTAATGCGGCTCCAGTTCAGCTGCAGCTGCGCGCTGGCGACGGCGGCTTCATCGGCTTTAATGGTGCCTTCCGTTTCGCTGACCAGAGACTGCTGGGTGTCCAGCTCCTGGCGGGAAACCAGGTTCGTTTTGACCAGCTGCTGATAGCGGGCGAGGTCGCGGCGGGCGTTGGCGAGCGTGGCTTTGTCTTTCGCTAACTGGCCCTGGGCCTGCGCCAGCGCCACCTTAAACTGGCTGGGATCGATCTCGGCGAGCAGATCGCCCGCTTTGACCTGCTGACCTTCCTGGAAATGGATAGCCAGCAGTTGACCATCCACCCGGCTGCGCACGGTCACCGTATTGGCTGCGGTGACGGTACCAAGACCACTGAGATAGCGCGGCACCGACTCGCTGGTGGCCGTCGCCGCCTGAACCGGCGCCAGGGCGGCGCCGAAACGGCCGTGACGACCGCCGCCGGAGGCCTGCTGATGCTGCCCGTTCGCCGCGGAAGGCGTATCGCTCGCGGCTTCACGACCCTGCCAGTACCAGTATGCGGCGCCGGCAACGATGATGACCGCCAGTGCGGTTCCCCAACGAAGTGTATTACTGCCTTTCATTAATTTGCTATCTCATCCTGAAACGTTTCGCCGAATGATACTAGTTTAGTGACCAAACGCCCCGCAAAAATGGAGGAATTATGAAAAGACTATTGAGATATGTCCGGATAAAAGGCTTTTCAGTGAGCACGTTAGGCTTGCACATCCCGGTTGAGAAAATTTCCGCGGCACTTCCCGGTATGGCAGAGGGCGCATTTTTATGCGTTTCAGCCCCCCGTGACGGCGCTGACACCCTCTCTTCCTCACAGCAGAATGAGTCGTTCTCGCCACAATATACAGCGTAAATTGACAACCTTCAGCGGCTATTCAGCCAGACTGGAAATAGCATCTGTTTGATAATCAAGAAAACACGTTGCTTTACCTGCGCTTCAGGAACAACGACCGCCACTTGTCACCAGAGGGTTCTCTATGCATTTTACCCAAGCTATCGCCCGTCTGCCGGCCGCCACCTGCGGCGCCGGTCAAACCACCGCCCGGCTCGGGGCGCCGGATATTGCAGGCACCACGCGCCAGTTCCTGGCCTATGTGGAAACCTTGCTGCAGCTGGGCCTGAAAGTGACCGTGTTGCCGGCGGCGACGGATTACCCGGATGCTCATTTTGTTGAAGATACCGCCGTGGTGATGCCTGAGCTGGCGGTCATGACTCACCCGGGGGCGCCGAGTCGCCAGGGCGAAGTGGAGACCATTGCGCCGGTGCTGGCCGGTTTTCGTTCGCTGGTGCGCATGAGCGATCGCGGTCACATGGACGGCGGCGATGTTCTGCTGGTGGATAAGCAGTTTTTTGTCGGCCAGACGGCACGCACCGACGAGCAGGGGATCCGCGAATTTGCTGCCGCCGTCGAACCCTATGGCTATCAGGTTACCGCCATTGAAGTGAGCGCGGGGCTGCATCTGAAATCCATCGTCAACTATGTCGGACGCAATACGCTGCTGCTGACGGAGGGCTATGTGAACCATCCTGCCTTTGGCAGTTTCCGGACCATTGTGATCCCGGAAGAGGAGTCGTATGCCGGTAACACGTTATGGATCAACGATACCTTAATCACGCCGCAGGGTTACCCCTATACTCTGGGCGAAATCAGCAAGCTGGGCATGCCCGTCGTCCAGCTCGATACCAGCGAATTTAAGAAAATGGATGGCGGCCTGACCTGCCTTTCCCTGCGTTTTTAACCGCGCCGTTGACATCAGGGGTAACAGCTATGAAAACACGTATTGTCGCCTTACTGGCCTGGATGGCGCTCAGCGCGCCGCTGGCCGCTCAGCAGTTTGACACCATCAGCTTCGGCGTTGACGGCGGCTATCCGCCATTTGACGTCCTTGCGCCCAGCGGTGAGATTACCGGCTTTGATATCGATATCGCCAACGCGCTGTGCACGCACCTGAAAGCGAAATGCGTCTTCGTCAAGCAGCCGTTTGAGAGCATGATCGCCGCGCTGAATGCGCGCAAATTCGATGCGATTATCGCTTCGCTGAATATTACCGATGAGCGTAAGAAGGAAGTGGATTTCACCGACCGCTACTACCGCAGCGCGGCGCAGCTGGTGGCGCGTAAAGGCAGCCCGCTGTTGCCGGACGCCGCGAGCCTCAAGGGCAAAACCGTCGGGGTACAAACCGGCTCGACCCATGAAGCCTACGCCAGGACCCACTGGGCCAATCACGGTGTGAAGGTGGTGGGGTATGCCAACCAGGACAACGTCTATCTGGATCTGCTCTCCGGGCGCATCGACGCCTCCTTGCAGGATAATATTCAGGCGTCCACCAGCTTTATCGACACTCCGCGCGGGCAGAAGTTTGCCTTTGCCGGCCCGGTCATTAGCGACGGCAGCATCTCGTCTGACGTTGGCATTGCGGTTAATAAAGACAATCCGGCCCTGCGCGACGCCCTCAACGAAGCGATTAAGGCGATCCGTGCCGACGGGACTTACGCTGCGATTGAGAAAAAGTACTTTAGCTTCGATATCTATGGCAATTAAGCCGTGAAGGGGAGGGCGCGATCGCCGATCTGCGCCCCTTTACGCCACGGGTGGAAGGCAGAACATGGTTGCAGACTATTTACCGTTACTGTTACGCGGCGCAGGGCTCTCGCTGTGCGTGATGCTGGTCTCGCTGCTGGTGGCGCTGTTGCTGGGGTTGGTCAATGCGCTGATGAAGCTGTTCGGGCCGCGCTGGCTACGCTGGGTTTCCACCGGCTACACCACGCTGGTACGCGGCATCCCGGAGCTGGTCATTATGCTGCTGCTGTTTTTCGGCGGCGAAATGCTGGTCAATGCCCTGCTGGGTCTGGTGGGCGTTGGCCCGGTGCGTTTTAATACCTTTATTTCCGGCGTGCTGGCGATTGGCTTCGTGTTTGGCGCCTATTACAGCGAAACTTTTCGCGGCGCCTTCCTGACCGTCGATCGCGGGCAAACCGAAGCGGCGGAAGCGTACGGCATGCGGCCCTGGTCGGTATTCCGACGGATTATGCTGCCGCAGATGCTGAGCTTTGCCATTCCAGGCATCAACAATAACTGGCTGGGGCTGATGAAGGCGTCGGCGCTGGTCTCGATCCTCGGCCTGGAAGATATGGTGTGGCTGGCGGAGCAGGCCGGGCGCGCCACGCAAAAACCCTTTTTGTTCTATTTCCTCGTGTCGCTGATTTATATGGTGATTACCGCGCTGTCCAGCTGGCTGTTTAGCCGCCTGGCGAAGCGCTATGCGCTGCGTTCATCCGCGGCGGGGGCGACGTTATGAATCTCCAGACCTTTATCGATGCGGTGCCGGGCTATCTGTGGAGCGACGGCAACGGCGAGGCGAGCGGGCTGGCGATGACGGCGAAACTGTTCCTGCTGTCTATCGTTCCCGGGATGGTGCTGGCGGTGCTGATGGCGATAGGCCAGGTCTACGGCCCGCGCGTGCTGGCATGGCCGCTCCGCGGCTTCACTTACTTTTTTCGCAGTACGCCGCTCTATCTGCAACTGATGCTGATTTACTACGGGCTGTCGCAGTTCGATATTGTCCAGCTGGGCTGGCAAAACGATCGCCCGTTCTGGCTGTTATTTCGCGATGCCACCTTCTGCGCCACCCTGGCGCTGGTGCTCAATACCGCCGCTTACGTTGCCGAACTGCTGGCGGGGATGATGGCGACCTTTCCACGCAATGAATGGGTAGCGGGCGAAGCCTATGGGATGAGCAAAGGGCAAATTATTCGCCGTCTGGTGCTGCCCGCCACGCTGCGGCGCGGGATCCCGGCGCTGAATAATGAGATGGTGTTTTTACTCCACGCCACCTCGCTTGCCAGTACCGTGACCCTGCTCGACATCACCGGCGTGGGGCGGGCCTTTTATGCCATCACCTATTCGCCGTTTATCCCGTTCCTGATGGCCGCCGCGCTGTATTTACTCTGTACCTTTATGCTCATTTTCGCCTTTTCACGCGCGGAACGGCGCTGGCTGGCCTTTATTCGCCGCGGCTGATCAGGAGCGTTTGATCGACTGGAGCTCCGTCAGGGTCACGATTTTATCGACGCGAAACTTTTTGCTGGTCAGCCAGCTATCCGCCAGCTGGCAGTAGTGCGCCATGCTGCGACAGCCGATCCGCACCAGAAAGTCAAAGCTGCCGCTGACCAGCCAGCAGTCCAGCACCTCAGGCGTTTGCCGCATCTCCTGCTCAAACACCGGCTGCGAGCGGCCGTGATCGGCGAGGGCAATCTGCGCCTGCACCACAAAAGCATGCTGCGGATCGGGAAGTTCAATAATGGCGCTGTAGCCGCGAATGATGCCGTCGCGCTCAAGGCCACGTACGCGTTCCAAGCAAGGACGGGCGGTGAGGTTTACCTGCTCCGAGAGCTTTTGATAAGAAATGCGGCCATCCCGGCGCAGGATTTCAAGGATCTTGTGATCGATACGGTCAAGCCGGGCTTTCTTTTCCACAGATAGGACGTCCAATGAAAATTAAACACTATACCTTACCCCAACATGCCCTGAGTGGGCAGCGGCAATTAACCCATTTTCACTTTGGCGAACCCGGCAGCGGGGAGAAAGTCTATCTGCAGGCCGGGCTGCACGCTGATGAAATTCCGGGCATGTTGGTACTGCATTATCTTAAAAGATTACTCAGCCAGGCGGAACGGCGCGCGGAGCTGCGCGGGGAAATCATTCTCGTCCCGGTGGCGAACCCGCCAGGGCTGGCCCAGGTGTTGCTGAACGGCGGGATCGGCCGCTTCGATCTGGCGAGCGGTCGCAACTTCAACCGCGACTTCCCCGATCTGGCCCGGCTCGCGCAGCCCTATTTAGCCGCCGACGTAGCGCTGGCGGGCGGCGACCATCGCCACGCCGTGCGCCGGGCCATGCGCGACGCGTTAGCCGCCGAACCGCTGGGCAGCGAAGTCCAGGCGTTACGTCACCATCTCTTGTCTCTCGCCTGCGATGCTGATGTGGTGCTGGATCTGCACTGCGATGACCAGGCGATATTGCATCTCTACGCCGACCCGGCGTGGCAGGCGGAAGCCGGCGTTGTGGCCGCCTTTTTGGGGATTGGTACGGTACTGCTGTCGCAGGAGAGCGGCGGCAACTCGTTTGACGAGGCCTGCGGGCTGCCGTGGCACCGTCTGGCCCGGCGCTATCCCGCCTGGCAGCAGCAGCGCCCCGGCTGCATGGCGGTGACCGTGGAACTGCGCGGCCAGCAGGATGTGAACCCTGCGCTGGCCCGGGAGGACGCCGGGCGTCTGTACCGGTACCTGCAATTTCGCGGCGTGGTGGCGGGGGAGGTCCCTGCGGTGCCGCAACAGCAGACGGTAATGCTGCCGTTTGCCGGCGGAGAAATTGTCACTGCCCCGGCGAGCGGGATCTTATTGCTGCTGAAACGGCCGGGGGAGTGGGTGAGCGCCGATGATGTGGTCGCCGAAATTGTCGATCCGTTGACCGATATGGTCCAGTCGGTCCGCCCGCAGGCCGGGGGGCTGATTTATGCCAGCCGCCGGGCGCCGTTCGTGACCTGCGGGGCCGAGGTGATGAAAATTGCCGGCGAGCGCGAGTTTGCCGGAGGCGGCGGTCTGGCGATGTGAGAAAGGTGGCGAGGGTAAAGGGCTCACCGCTTGCCAGCATCCCCGGCGGGACGTCGTCAGGCGTGGTAGCGGATGGCACCATCTACCACGACCGGGCATGGCTTGATGTATATCAACTGTTGTATCAACAGCTGCGGTAAGAAACTAAAAAAGAGTTGTAACCCCTGCGGCTTTTATTCAATTTATGCGGTGAATATTTAGAGCCTATCCAGTCGACGTTATTGTCGCAGACAGTTTGAACACGGACAGCGCGGAGAAACCGAAGCGTACACGTAGTACGTGAGGGTTTCGAGCACTGCCCCGCTTCAAAATGGCAAGTAACATAGCCCTATGGGATAGGCTCTTAATGCACGCCAATAAAAAGAATATATGTGCATTGCGATCAATACGTTAAATAAATCAGGGGTTCATTGTTGTGGCAAGTGCAAACAAACTCACGCTGTTCATCGTTATTTTCATGCTGCTGGGGATCCTCTCCGGCGCGGCAATCCATGCTTATGCCTCGTCAGCGGCGATTGCCGCCTGGTCTGACAATATTACGCTCTTTACCGATATGTTCTTACGGCTGATTAAGATGGTGATCGCGCCGCTAGTGTTCAGTACGTTAACGGTAGGGATTATGCGGCTCGGTGAAACCGCGACGATCGGTCGGGTCGGCGGTAAGGCGATGGTGTGGTTTATCACCTCTTCCGTGCTCTCCATTCTGGTGGGGCTGGTGATTGTGACCCTTCAGCATCCGGGGGCGGGCTTAAATCTGGCGATTCCGCAAGGATCCATTGATACCGGCCTGGCGGTCAGCGGGATGAGTTTAAAAGGGTTTTTATCGCATACGATCCCGACCAGCATTGCCGAGGCGATGGCCAATAACGAGATTCTGCAAATCGTGGTGTTCTCCATGTTCTTCGGTATTGCCGGCGCATCGCTGGGGGAAAAATTCACTGCGCCGCTGGTGGCTGCGCTGAACGTCGTCTCGCACATTATGCTGAAGGTGACGGGGTATGTGATGTACGTGGCTCCGCTGGCCATTTTCGCCGCCATCTCTTCGGTTATCGCCTCTCAGGGGCTGGGGATTTTGCTGAACTACGCTTCTTTTATCGGCGGCTACTACCTCGCCGTGCTGCTGACCAGCGTAGTGCTGCTGGCCGTAGGTTTCATGGTGCTGAAAAAAGAGGTCTTCCGCCTGCTCAACATGCTGAAAGATCCGGTGCTGGTCGCCTTTACCACCAGCAGCTCGGAGGCCGCCTACCCGAAGACGCTGGAGCGCCTGGTCAGCTTTGGCTGCTCGCGGAGCATTGTTTCGTTCGTGCTGCCGATCGGCTACTCCTTTAACCTGGTGGGCTCGATGGTTTACTGCTCCTTTGCGGCGCTGTTTATCGCTCAGGCCTATAACATCCACCTGAGCTTCAGCGAAATCACCGTCATGATGTTAACCCTGATGCTGGCGTCGAAAGGGATTGCCGGGGTGCCGCGTTCCGCGCTGGTGGTGCTGGCCGCCACCATCCCGGGCTTCAATATTCCGGTCGCCGGGATCCTGCTGCTGATGGGCATCGACCATTTCCTCGATATGGGCCGCTCGGCGATTAACGTGCTGGGCAACGGGATCGCCACCGCGATGCTGTCGAAGAATGAAGGCTTACTGCAGGAAGAGGCGCCAGAAGCTGAACCCATGGCCAGCACGCAAGAGGCAATATGAAAAAGAACCGCACCGCCGATACAGGAAGTCGGGTGCGGCTATTTCTGAGCGGAGTAGAATCACGGGGCAGTGGCAGCCCCGTCGTCATTACGCGAACACCACCTGCGCCCAGCGGGCCAGGCCAGCGGTGACCGAGCCAAAATCATCGCCGCCGGCAATCGGAATCCCCGGCAGGTGGGCCGCCAGCGCTTTCTTAATCAGCGGCGAGCGCGCGCTGCCGCCGGTGAGGTAGATCACATCCGGCGTTTCACGGCTGTTGTCCAGCGCCAGCTGGACCTGCTCCATGATGCGCGCCAGCGGCTGGTTTAGCGCCGTTTCCAGCCCCTGCTGGCTGATGGCGGTGGCCAGCTCGCTGCTGATAAACGGCAGCCCGGCGGTGACGCTTTCCTGTGCGGAGAGGGCGATTTTACTCTCTTCCGCGCTGCGTACCAGGCGATAGCCCAGACGCTGGCGCCAGACCTTCAGCAGCAGCGCGACTTTTTCGCTCTCGCGGGCATCGCGCAGCAAATCATTGAGCAGCCGCCCGTTGGCGCTGCTGTAGAAATCCGTTTGCGCCGGAACATCGTTGATCGCGACCGCGTTCCACCACGGCAGAACCGGTAAGGCGATCCCTTTTTCGGTTTCGCCGCCCATTCCCAGCAGCGGCATCAGGCATTTAAAGGCCAGGGCGATATCAAGGTCGTTACCGCCAACGCGGCAGCCGCTGTGGCCGAGCAAACTTTGCTGACGGTCGGCTTGCTCGCGCCACTGCGGCCCCATCAGCAGCAGAGAACAGTCGGTGGTCCCGCCGCCGATATCGACGACCAGCACGCGTTTTTCTTCGCTGAGGGTCGCTTCGAAATCCAGCCCGGCGGCCACCGGCTCAAACTGAAAGACCACGTCGCGAAAACCGGCGCGTTTTGCCGCGCGCTCGAGGATCCCTTGCGCCTGGGCGTTAGCCTCATCGCCGCCCAGTCCCTGGAAGTTAATCGGCCGGCCAATCACCGCCTGGTCGATGGTCTCCGTGAGCTGGGTTTGCACCTGTTGTTTAATGTGCAGCATCATGGCGCAGACCAGATCCTCAAACAGCGCGACCTGCTGCGGCTTCAGGCCGCTGGCGCCGAGGAACGATTTGGGGGATTTAACGAAGTACACTTCTTCCGGGTCGTCGACGTACTGATGCAACGAGGCGAGGCCAAACTGGACGCTGTTGCCGAGCACATCGATGTCTTCCTCGCGGTTGAAGTTAATCGCGCGACGCAGCAGCGCCTGGTTTTCGTCGCCGTTGGTCGGCACGTCATGATGGCGGTAGAGCCATTCGCTGACCGCTTCGCGGGTGGGTGCCGACAACATTGATGGCAGCAGCTTGCTGCCGTTTTCCAACGTTAACAGCTGCGGACGATTATCCCGCATTACGGCAACCGAACAGTTGGCGGTTCCGTAGTCAAAACCAATAAACATGACCTGAAAAATCCCCATGCCAGTGAGAAGGGGGGCGACTTTAGCGGATTGCCGTCGCGGCGACAACTGGAATTTAAAAGCAAGGTACGGCGGACGCAGAACGTCTATCATTGAGGCAATTAATAAGGAGAAACGATGACGCTGTTACCCTGGCTTCCGCCCTTCGATCGGGAGTGGATATTTGCTTTTCTGCGTGCGCGTGCGGTTTCGGGCATCGAAACGTTCAGCGAAGATACCTACAGCCGCAGCTTTGCGCTGGCCGGCCACCGTGGGCTGATTACGGTCACGGCGGATGATGCGGCGCAAGGATTACGGGTGTCGTTATCCGACGGCCTGCTGCCGGTCGCCGATGAGTGTCTGAGACGGGTCGCGCGGCTGTTTGATTTGTCCTGCGACCCGCGGCAGGTGGCGCAGGTTCTCGGGCCGCTAGCGCAGGCGCGGCCGGGATTGCGTCTGCCGGGCTCGCTTGATGCTTTTGAACAAGCGGTCCGGGCGGTGCTGGGGCAGTTGGTCAGCGTGGCGATGGCGGCGAAGCTGACGGCAAAGGTCGTGGCGGCTTTCGGCGAGCCGCTGGCGGCGGTGCCGGGGTATTCTCTGTTCCCGACCCCGGACAGGCTGGCGCTGGCTGACCCGGCAGCGCTGAAGGCGTGCGGTATGTCGCTGCGGCGCGCCGAGGCGCTTATCCACCTGGCGCAGGCGGCACTCAGCGGCGCTTTACCGCTGGCGGCGCCGGACGATATCGACGCCGGGATGAAGCAGCTGCAGACGCTGCCGGGGATTGGCCGCTGGACCGCGAGCTATTTTGCCCTGCGCGGCTGGCAGGCGCAGGATATTTTCCTCGCGGATGATTATCTGATTAAGCAGCGCTTCAGCGGAATGACGCCGGCGCGTATCGCCCATTACGCCAGGCGCTGGCAGCCGCTGCGCTCTTACGCATTGCTGCACATCTGGTATACCGAGGGATGGACGCCGACGGCGGAATAGCCTTTGAGGGTGCATATCACTGGTATCGCCGCGCTGAAATCCCTATAATTGCGGCGTTTGACGGTCAAACGTCACCCTTCCATATACATCCAGGTTAATCAGGTCGCAAAAATTTATGACTGATACGTCTCATCAGTGCGTCATTATAGGCATCGCCGGCGCATCGGCTTCGGGAAAAAGTCTTATCGCCAGCACGCTGTATCGCGAATTACGTGAACAGGTTGGCGATGAACATATTGGCGTTATTCCGGAAGACAGCTACTACAAAGATCAAAGTCATTTGTCGATGGAAGAGCGTGTTAAAACGAACTATGACCATCCCAGCTCGATGGACCACAGTTTACTGTTCCAGCATCTGCAGATGCTGAAAAGCGGCCAGCCGATTGAATTGCCGGTTTACAGCTACGTTGAACACACGCGCATGCCGGAAACCATCCACATTGAACCGAAGAAAGTGATTATCCTTGAAGGGATTTTATTGCTGACCGATGTTCGCCTGCGCAATGAGCTGAGCTTCTCTATCTTCGTGGATACGCCGCTGGATATCTGCCTGATGCGCCGCATTAAGCGCGATGTTAATGAACGCGGGCGCTCGATGGACTCAGTGATGGCGCAGTATCAGAAAACGGTTCGCCCGATGTTCCTGCAGTTTATTGACCCCTCCAAACAGTATGCCGACATTATTGTGCCTCGCGGCGGTAAGAACCGCATCGCGATTGATATTCTGAAGGCAAAAATCAGTCAGTTCTTTGAATAACACTACCGAATTGTGTAACGTGCAAAGAGAACCCAAATTGCCCTTTGCCCCGGAAGGTGTAGGGGCGCCATGCCTTAAAGGAGAAAGCTCATGCGTCTGTGCGACCGAGATATAGAAGCCTGGTTGGATGAGGGGCGGCTATCCATCAGCCCGCGTCCACCCGTTGAGCGTATTAATGGTGCCACCGTCGATGTTCGACTGGGGAATAAATTCCGCACGTTTCGCGGCCACACCGCCCCCTTTATCGATCTGAGCGGGCCGAAGGCGGAAGTCACCGCGGCGCTGGATCGCGTGATGAGCGAAGAAATTGTGCTGCCGGAAGGCGAAGCGTTCTACCTGCATCCGGGCGAACTGGCGCTGGCGGTCACCTTTGAATCGGTGACGCTGCCTGCCGATCTCGTTGGCTGGCTCGACGGGCGCTCCTCTCTGGCGCGGCTGGGGCTGATGGTGCACGTGACCGCGCACCGGATCGATCCCGGCTGGTCTGGCTGCATCGTCCTGGAGTTCTATAATTCCGGTAAGCTGCCGCTGGCGCTGCGTCCGGGGATGCCGATCGGCGCATTGAGTTTTGAACCGCTATCAGGCCCGGCGGCACGGCCTTATAACCGCCGTGAAGACGCCAAATATCGCGACCAGCAGGGCGCGGTGGCGAGCCGGATCGACAAGGATTGATAACGTACGCGGTGTGCTGAGGGTGCCATGAGACGAATTCTGACGACGCTGATGATCTTACTGGCGGTAGTTGTCGCCGGGCTAACCGCGTTGGTATTGCTGGTCAATCCCAACGATTTTCGCGCCTATATGGTGCACAAGGTGGCGGAGCGTAGCGGTTATCAGCTCGAACTCGATGGCCCACTGCGCTGGCACGTCTGGCCGCAGCTGAGCATCCTCTCAGGCCGCATGACGCTAACGGCGCCGGGGGCCGCCGAACCGGTGGTGCGCGCTGACAATATGCGTCTGGATGTCGCGCTCATGCCGCTCATTTCCCATCAGCTGCAGGTCAAGCAGGTGATGCTCAAAGGCGCAGTGATTCAGCTGACGCCGCAGACCGAAGCCGTGCGTGACCAGGATGCGCCGGTGGTGCCTCACGACAATACGCTGCCGCAGGTCCCGGAAGACCGCGGTTGGTCATATGATGTCCGGCAGTTGCAGATTGCCGACAGCGTCCTCTTTTTCCAGCATGAAAACGGCGAACAGGTGACGGTTCGCGATATTCATCTGCAGATGGGCCAGGATGAAAATCATCACGCCACCCTCGACTTTTCCGGGCGGGTCAATCGTGACCAGCGTGATTTAGCCCTTTCTTTATCCGCTGAGGTTCAGGGCGGCGACTATCCCCACTCTTTGAAAGCAGATATCTCTCAACTCAACTGGCAGCTGAGCGGGGCTGAACTGCCGGCGGAGGGCGTCAGCGGCCAGGGCAGCATGCAGGCGAGCTGGCTGGAGGATGAGAAAAAAATCAGCTTCGATAATCTCAATCTGACGGCGAACGGCAGCAACATTGCCGGGAATGCCAGCGTGGTGTTAGGCGAACAGGCGGACTGGCAGCTTAATCTTCATGCCAACATGCTCAATCTGGATAGCCTGCTGGCTCAGGCCACGCCGGCAACCGACGCCTCGGTCAATCAACAGGGGCAAAGTCAGCCAAGACAGCTGCGGCCGGTGATTGCCAATAGCGACATTCAGGAAGATTACGCGAGCCTGCGCAGCTTTAACGCCCACCTGTCGCTGACCGCCGATCGGTTGCAGTGGCGCGGGATGAACTTTAGCGGGGTGAAGAGCGATATCAGCAATCAGCAGGGGCTGTTGACGGTGAACCAGCTGCAGGGCAACCTCGACGGCGGAACGTTATCGCTGCCCGGCTCGTTGGATGCCCGGGGCAAAACGGCGCAGGCCTCTTTCCAGCCGAAGCTGGACAACGTTGAGATTAGTTCTCTGCTGAAAGCGTTTAATTACTCGCTCAACCTGACCGGCAAGCTCTCATTAAGCGGAGATTTCGCCGGCGAAAGAATCGATGCCGATGATTTCCGTCGCCGCTGGCAGGGTGAGGCGCAGATTCAAATGGCTGATACCCGCACCGAAGGGCTCAACTTCCAGCAGCTGGTGCAGCAGGCCGTGCAGCGCAGCACCAATGTGCAGGCTCAGGAAAACTACGATAACGCCACTCAGCTGGACTCGATGAGCAGCGAATTGCAGCTGACTCACGGCCAGGTGACCTTAAAGAGCCTGCAGGGACAGTCTAAGATGATGGCGCTGACCGGGCAGGGCGACCTGAACCTGCTGAAAGAAGAGTGCGATATGCGCTTTAACGTGCGCGTCCTGGGCGGCTGGCGAGGCGAAAACAAGCTCATCGATAGACTCAAACAAACCGCCATTCCGCTGCGTATCTACGGCAAGTGGAACGAGCTGAGCTATAGCCTGCAGGTCGATCAGATCCTGCGCAAACAGCTGCAGGATGAAGCAAAACAGCGACTTAACGATTGGATGGATCGCAATAAAAATACCCAGGATGGCAAAGACGTGAAGAAGCTCCTCGATAAGCATTAACCGCTTTGACCTGCTGCTGGACTCCCGGATAGCGGCGTATCGCCTTATCCGGGCTACGCGATCGCATACGCTTTGTAGCCGCGGTAAGCGCAGCGCGACCGGGGGAAGCTGTCCCGGATAGCGGCGTACCGCCTTATCCGGGTTACGCGATTGCATTCGCTCCGTAGCCGCGGTAAGCGCAGCGCGACCGGGGGAAGCTGTCCCGGATAGCGGCGTACCGCCTTATCCGGGCTACGCGATCGCATACGCTTTGTAGCCCCTGTAAGCGCAGCGCGACCGGGGGAAGCGGTCCCGGATAGCGGCGTACCGCCTTATCCGGGCTACGCGATCGCATACGCTTTGTAGCCCCTGTAAGCGCAGCGCGACCGGGGGAGGTCATCAACGTTCGCCGCAGGTGAAATCATCCACCTCTCCGCTCCAGTTAGCGGGATATAGCCCGCGCCGGACATCCCGATGAAAGGTTGAAAATGGCCAGTCCTGTATCTGTTTTACCCAGCCATGTTTGAACGGATTCATGTAGATGTAATCGACGTGACGGCGATAATCCTGCTGATTGCGAATCGTATGTTCCCAGAAACGAGGCTGCCAGACGTTATTCTGTCTTAATGTTCTGGAAAATCCTCCTTTTATGTCCCGCCAGCGTGCCGAAAAATCACAGTCGTTGTCCGGCAAGGTCCAGATGCAATGCAGGTGCTCCGGAAGTACAACCCAGGCGTCGATATAAAAAGGTTTTTGCCGTTTAACGGTCATAATCGCGTGACGTAAGGCCGCGACCTGCTGAGTCAGAAGCGCGCTTTTCCTGTTGCGTAAATTGACGGTAAAAAACCAGGTTGCACCATGAATATAGTTGCGGCGATAGGCGACCAAAGAAGGCCCCTTATGTGAGATGTGGTCTCTGCAGCGGGAGAATAAATTGGGATAAGCGCGTAGGCCATGAACAGTGGAAAGGATTGGAAAATGGCTCGCAAAATGCCGGTAAGCGCAGCGCGACCGGGGAAAGCAGGCCAGATGCTGAATGCGGGTTTAACGGTTATCACCAGGGGCTTTCCCGGATAGCGGCGCAAGCGCCTTATCCGGGCTACGCGATCGCATACGCTTCGTAGCCCCGGTAAGCGCAGCGCGACCGGGGGAAGCAGGCCAGATGCTGAATGCGGGTTTAACGGTTATCACCAGGGGCTTTCCAGGATAGCGGCGCAAGCCCCTTATCCGGGCTACGCGATTGCACTCGCCCTGTAGCCCCGGCAAGCGCAGCGCGACCGGGGGAGGCGGGCCAGATGTTGAATGCGGGATCACCAGGGGCTTTCCCGGATAGCGGCGCAAGCGCCTTATCCGGGCTACGCGATCGCATACGCATCGTAGCCCCGGTAAGCGCAGCGCGACCGGGGAATATCCGGCGGCTGCGGGCAATTACACTGCGTCACTCAATTCGTCATCCTGCGGCGGCGGCGGGATAATCTGCACTTTCTGCACCCGATGGCTTTCTACCTGCAGCGTCCGCAGAATATAGTCGCCAATTTTCACCTCTTCCCCGGCTGCAGGCACATGCTGTAGATTCTCCATCAGCAGGCCGGCAATCGTGTGATATTCGCGTTTCTCGTCCAGCGGCAGGGGAATGTACTGCACCAAATCTTCCAGCGGCATATGCCCATTTGCCGTCCAGCTGCCGTCAGGATTTTTGGTGATATCGTGGCGGGCATCGATCTCTTCCGCTTCGTTTGGTAAGTTGCCGGCAATGGTTTCCATTACATCGCTCAACGTCACCAGCCCTTCAACGGAACCAAATTCATCCACCACGAAGGCAAAATGGGTCCGGGCATGGCGAAACTGCTCCAGCGCCGGCAGCAGGGGCAGCGTTTCCGGGAATACCAGCGGCTGACGTAGCAGAACATGCAAATCAAGCGGTTCATGGCGCAGTGACTGTTGCAGAAGGTCGATAACGTGGACGACGCCAAGCAAAACTTCATCATCTTGCCCACCGGTCACCACCAGGCGGGTATGCTGGTTTTTCTCCAGCAGCGCGCGAATTTCATCTTCCGGCGCGCTGAGATCGATATGCTCAATATCGTGACGCGACGTCATAATGCTGCTGACGGTACGTTGGTTGAGGTTCAGCACCCGCTCAATCATCCGGCGTTCCTGCGGATTGAACAGCGGCGCGTCCTCCTGATTGACGATCAGCGCAGCGGTGTCCGTATTCAGCTCGGTATTCTCCTTATGGCCGCTGAGCAGACTCATCACCGCTTCGGTTGTTCGTTGCCGCAGAGTGAGATTAGCGGAGAGGAAGCGCCTGCGGTTGAACAGCGCCAGCTGGTTTAGCGACTCAATGATCACGGAGAAGCCAATCGCCGCGTACAGATAACCTTTCGGGATCGGGAAGCCGAACCCTTCGGCAATCAGGCTAAAGCCGATCATTAACAGGAAGCTGAGACATAAGATAACGATCGTCGGGTGACTGTTAACAAAGCGGGTTAACGCCTTGCTGGCAAGCAGCATCAGACTCATGGCGATAACCACCGCCGCCATCATCACTGCCAGATGATCCACCATGCCGACCGCGGTAATCACTGAGTCGAGCGAGAAGATGGCATCCAGCACGACAATCTGCGCCACAACGCCCCAGAACTGCGCTCCTTTACGCTGAACCGGATTATCGCTGTCTTTGCCTTCGAGGCGTTCATTAAGCTCGACCGTGGCTTTAAACAGCAGAAACAGTCCGCCGAACAGCATGATCAGGTCGCGGGCGCTGAAGCTGAGGTCATGGAAGGTGAACAGCGGTTTTGTCAGGGTGACTAACCAGGAAATCGATGCCAGCAGCAGCAGGCGCATCAACATCGCCAGCAGCAGGCCGACGACGCGCGCGCGGTCGCGCTGTGCCGGTGGGAGCTTTTCGGCGAGAATGGCAATAAAAACCAGGTTATCAATACCGAGGACCAGCTCTATAACCACCAACGTTATGAGACCGGCCCAAATAGAGGGGTCGGCAATCCATTCCATCATTTGTTAAAACCTATACAACATTAGAGTGCCATCCATCGATCATGGATAAGCTACGGATAAATTGCAATATCCACGTTATCCCGCGCCTTGCGTCGGTATGGGCGCAGGCCACTCCCTCTTACGACAGATTTGTTGGTCCGGGCCACCGACTGGCATCTGTTCCGGGGGTTATGACTTGCCGCCATGACGCAGATTGAATGGCGCGCGTATCTATTCTCGTTCTGTACCCAGTCGCGAAGATAACGTTGGCGATATTCAATCGCATAAAATATAAACGCGCCGGATTATTTTTTATGCGCATAAACTTATTTATAAAGCGAATGATTCATAACGGCCGGATATAAAATATCCCGTTTTGCACAAGACAAATATTGTATGGTATCTCATCTATTTGTTGTGTTTTACTGATGCATCAGCCAGGCGACCAGACGACCTCGGCCGTCGGTTGCTAATAAAAAGATTATTTTCAGTAATCAACAGCGAGGCAGGTTTTCATACTACTGAATGTCGGGGCTTGCAAAATATTTTCTTTAATCAGAGGATATCAGCAGACTTAAATGAGATGAGATAAGTGGCGCCGGTTGGCTGGCGAGGATGGAAGGGAAAGGAGCGACGGAGGGCTCAATATGTCATCTACGATGTTTCTGTCAGTCATATCAATGGCTAATGCACTTTATGTGTATTCTTGCTGCATTCCCGGGTTTAAACCACTTATTCCACTATCTTCACATGTTTATTCGATGGGTTACTCTGCCTCAATCATGGCTGAACAGGCGGATTAAGCCCTGCCGGGCGTGAGAATTCATAGGCATATCTTATGCTTGATAAGCATAAACCGTCTCAGGCGCTTTGCTCCGTTTGCCTGTCATCGCGGGGCGTTGATGGCATGAGAATTTTCCTAAAGCGACCTGTCGATTCCTATACTTTGCGTGTATTCTCTCATTGAACATGTAATTTCAGAATTTGACGGGAAGTCGGATCGATCGCAACGCTGTAATATCACAGATTGATGCAAGTAGGCGTTGTAATCTGGCTGGCATTGAAAGATTTATCACTATATGGGTGGATAAGAGAATGGCAAGTTTGAAAGCAGTTATTCCGGTAGCAGGATTGGGTATGCATATGTTGCCGGCCACCAAGGCGATTCCAAAAGAGATGCTGCCAATCGTCGATAAGCCAATGGTTCAGTACATTGTTGACGAGATTGTTGCCGCCGGGATCAAGGAAATTGTGCTGGTTACCCATTCTTCCAAGAATGCCGTGGAAAACCACTTCGATACTTCCTACGAGCTGGAAGCGCTGCTTGAGCAACGCGTCAAACGTCAGCTGCTGGCAGAGGTGCAGTCTATCTGTCCGCCGGGGGTGACGATCATGAACGTACGTCAGGCCCAGCCGCTGGGACTGGGACACTCGATTCTTTGCGCGCGCCCGGTCGTGGGTGATAACCCCTTTGTCGTTGTCCTGCCGGATATCATATTAGATAACGCCAGCGCCGATCCGCTGCGTTATAACCTCGCCGCGATGGTGGCGCGTTTCAATGAGACAGGGCGCAGCCAGATACTGGCGAAAAGAATGGCAGGGGATCTGTCTGAGTATTCGGTCATTCAGACAAAAGAGCCGCTGGATGTCGAAGGGCAGGTTGCGCGCATTGTCGAATTTATCGAGAAGCCGGATGAGCCGCAGACGCTGGACTCCGATCTGATGGCCGTCGGGCGCTATGTCCTGTCCGGCGATATATGGGCTGAGCTGGAGCGCACGCAACCGGGCGCATGGGGCCGTATCCAGTTAACGGATGCTATCGCCGAGCTGGCGAAGAAGCAGCCCGTCGACGCGATGCTGATGACCGGGGATAGCTACGATTGTGGTAAAAAAATGGGTTATATGCAGGCCTTTGTAAACTACGGGCTGCGTAACCATAAAGAAGGCAGCAAATTCCGCGAAAGCATTAAGAAACTGCTGGCGTAAATACTCAGCGGCGTATAACAGAAGTGTGAAAATGTAGGGTTTACAGAAGTATGAGGCATGAAACCGAGATGTGTCATGCTTCTGTAGGCAAGCCAGTGGGTAAAATGAGCATATTTAAGATATATATTAATCATTTTATATCAACGGGTTAGTTGTTTTTTAAGGGTAAGGTTGGCGAGGAAGGGAATATCACTTCAGAGACATCCGGTTGTTCTGCCCGCAGCACCATGATGAAATGGTCGGAGTAGCTGAATTTCAGCTTTGCTAATAACCACTTAGTAAGAATTTTCTTAAAAAATATGCGTGCCACAGGCGGTCATAAAAAAATAAAACTTGACTGAGATCATACTTACGCATTAAACAACAGTGATGCATGCATAAAAATGTGAAGTTAACGGATGTGTATGCCCATACCGGCGTCGTGGAAAAGACATTGCGGACTGGAGATATCGTCAAAGGATGAAAAATAAATGAACTGGCAGCTAGTCTCTTTTTTTGGCGATAGTACCGTGCTGTTACCCAGCGCGGCAGCATTGTTTATCGTTTTATGTCTGCGCACGCCTTCCCGGCAGCTTGCCTGGCAGTGGGGCTTGCTGTTTGGCATTACCGGCGCCATCGTCTGTGCATCCAAGCTGGCCTTTATGGGCTGGGGCTTTGGTATCCGTGAGTTAGATTTTACCGGTTTTAGCGGGCACTCCGCATTATCTTCGGCCTTCTGGCCCATTTTCCTGTGGCTGCTCTGCGCTCGCGGGACACTTTCTCTCCGTCGGGCCGCTATCCTGGCGGGTTATTCATTGGCGGGACTGGTTGGCTATTCCCGGCTGGTGATTCATGCGCATTCAACCTCAGAAGTGATCGCCGGGTTACTGCTTGGCGCTTGTGGCAGCGCGCTGTTTCTGTTGCTGCAAATTCGCGCGTCGCGTGTTGCGGACGCCCGCCTCTCCTGGGGTGGGTTACTCAGTTTAATTGTCATACCGGTTGTTTTGCTGAATATCGGTACTAAAGCTCCCACCCAGTCGCTACTGGGGGAGATAGCGGTAAAGATCGGACCACTGGAAAAGCCGTTCACCCGTGCGGATCTGCATAAGCATTTTTACTAAGTTTCTGATAGTGCAGAATTAGGCCTGGTAAATAAATGGATTTGTGATGGATAAGCGTATTTTCATATGAGTGAAATAAATAGCTGATAGTCCATTGTTAATACAGTTTATGGTGATGCCCCGTTGCTGAGAAGATTCCTAAATAGCGTAGCGATCTTTTTCACCGTTTCTTCGTTATGTTTGTCAAGTATAAAAAAATGCTAAAGTCTATTAATTTTTGTAGTTGACCTCCAGGAAGAATATTGATTAAGAAGATGCGCGGGAGATAATAAAATCAATAATAATCAATGTGTTGTGTGGAGTCTCTTGTTTTCTGGAATATTGGCGTGATAGTCAGTCACGATATTATTAAATAATCTTATTGACGGTAGCTGTGCTTGTCGGATGAGTGAGGATGACATGTTTTACATGTGTGAATAATTGTCATTTATGCTCCCAATTGCTGGCAGAATCTCGTAAACTTGATGCTGCTGAAATTCTTAGTTGTGATTAATAATACGGCAGCATGAGTCAGTCGAATAAAAAGAAGTACAGTGCATTGGTAGCTGTTAAGCCAAGGGCGGTAGCGTATCTGAAACCGCCATTCTCAATTCTGTAGACCCTTCTCATTGCGTTCGAAACTCCTAAAACTTGTTGCCAGAGATGCTTAACTGTAAGAGCCGTATATAATCGCTAATCTCAAAGGCTCAATGGTGCTGGGTGCAACTGACAAATTGTGGCAGCTAGAGGTGCTTGAGGACAAAACGGGCAGGCCAGTAGCGCGTGAGTTCACTGGCGCGATGAAAGACGGTTCTGAAGAGAGTGCTCAAATATTGAGTCACTTCATACGTTAAAAGATGATGGTTATTGCATCATCGCTGTCGAACAAACATACTACGACTGGCGTCAGCGTGCGCTCTCTATACTCATATTCCCCATCGACTCGCCAGCTTGCGGAAAAGGGGCTAAAAATGGATCTTGTACAATGATGAAAATCGCGCGTATTGCACTTGCTTTAGGGCTGTTGACATCGGTTAGCGCTCAGGTTTATGCCGCTGGTCTGGTACTGAATGATAATGAACTGCGCAACGATCTCTCCTGGCTTTCCGACCGGGGGGTTATCCATCTCAGTCTTTCTACCTGGCCGCTGAGTCAGGAAGAGATCATACGTGCGCTGAAAAAAGCTAAACCTTCCTATTCTTCTGAGCAAGTGGTGCTGGCGCGTATTAATCAGCGACTTTCATCTTTAAAAGCCGATTTCCGCGTTAGCGGCTACACCTCGACCGATAAACCAGGAACGCCGCAGGGGTTTGGGCAAAGCCAGCCCGCGGATAGCTCGCTCTCTCTGGCCTTTAACAACAGCGGTGAATGGTGGGATGTTCATTTGCAGGGTAACGTTGAAGGTGATGAGCGTATCAGCAATGGTTCGCGTTTCAATGCCAATGGTGCCTACGGCGCGGTGAAATTCTGGAACCAGTGGCTGTCGTTCGGCCAGATGCCGCAGTGGTGGGGCCCGGGCTATGAAGGCAGCTTAATTCGCGGTGATGCTGCCAGACCGATGACCGGTTTTCTGATGCAGCGTGCCGAACAGGCAGCGCCGGAGACCTGGTGGCTACGCTGGATTGGTCCCTGGCAGTATCAGATCTCCGCCAGCCAGATGAATCAGTATACGGCGGTGCCACACGCCAAAATCATTGGTGGTCGTTTGACCTTCTCCCCATTCCAGTCCCTGGAACTGGGTGCCTCACGCATTATGCAGTGGGGAGGGGAGGGGCGCCCGCGGTCATTTAGCAGTTTCTGGGATGGTTTCACCGGGCAGGATAACACCGGTACGACGAATGAGCCGGGTAACCAGCTGGCTGGCTTTGACTTTAAGTTTAAGCTAGAACCGACTTTGGGTTGGCCAGTAAGCTTCTATGGTCAGATGATCGGTGAAGATGAAGCAGGGGGATTACCTTCTGCCAATACTCTCCTTGGCGGGGTTGAAGGCCATCATGGTTGGGGCAAAGATGCAATCAACTGGTACATGGAAGCGCATGATACCCGTTCAAATATGAGCCGTACCAATTATATCTATACTCACCACATTTACAAAGATGGCTATTATCAGCAGGGCTACCCGTTGGGGGATGCTATGGGTGGTGATGGTCAGTTGTTTGCCGGTAAAGTTGAACTGGTGACGGAAGATAATCAACGTTGGAGCACGCGTTTAGTCTACGCCAAAGTAAACCCTGATAATCAATCAATTAATAAGGCATTCCCACATTCAGATACCTTGAAGGGAGTACAATTAGGGTGGAGTGGGGATGTCTATAAGACAGTGCGCCTGAATACCTCACTGTGGTATACCGACGCTGATCACAGCGATAGCGATGATGTTGGTGCAAGCGCAGGGATTGAGATCCCGTTTAGTTTATAGGCTGAATGCGGCAGATTGATTGGTAAAGAGATTGAGGTAACGTTGCAGGAAGCAAATCGTATCGATCTCTGTACCTGACCACACAAGGACGTGCTGGAAAATCAACAGCTACTCAGAAATTTGCAAATTTTGGTTTACTGATGATGTGACATTATGAAGAAAAAAATTGTTAGATTTTCGGCGTTAGCATTGGCAATAGGGTTTTTATCGGGCTGTACAATTATTCCTGGTCAGGGGTTAAATAGCCTACGGAAGAATGTGGTTGAACTACCGGATAGCGATTATGATCTGGATAAACTAGTTAATGTTTATCCGATGACACCTGGGCTGATCGATCAATTGCGTCCAGAAAGCATTATTGCTCAGCCTAACCCCCAGTTGGATAATTTACTTAAAAATTATGAGTACCGTATTGGGGTCGGGGATGTGTTAATGGTGACTGTATGGGATCACCCTGAACTGACCACCCCTGCTGGTCAGTACCGTAGTGCCAGCGATACAGGTAACTGGGTCAACTCTGACGGAACCATCTTCTATCCTTATATTGGCAAGGTCCAGGTGGCAGGTAAGACTCTGAGTCAGGTACGACAGGAGATCACTAGTCGCTTGACTACCTATATTGAAAGCCCGCAGGTTGATGTAAGTATTGCTGCTTTCCGTTCTCAAAAGGCATATGTGACAGGAGAGGTTGCTAAGTCTGGGCAGCAACCCATTACCAATATACCTCTGACAGTTATGGATGCTGTAAATGCGGCTGGTGGTTTAGCCGCAGATGCAGACTGGCGTAATGTTGTTTTGACACATAATGGAAAAGACACAAAAGTCTCGTTGTATGCATTAATGCAGAAAGGGGATTTAACCCAGAATCATCTACTTTATCCTGGCGATATTCTGTTTGTTCCACGAAATGACGATCTAAAAGTGTTCGTTATGGGAGAAGTTGGTAAACAGAGCACAATGAAGATGGACCGTAGTGGAATGACGCTTGCCGAAGCATTGGGAAATGCCGATGGCATATCCCAGTCAATGAGTGATGCAACAGGGATTTTTGTTGTCCGTCAGTTGAAAGGAGATAAGCAGGGTAAGATTGCAAATATATATCAGCTTAATGCACAAGATGCGTCAGCAATGGTGTTAGGCACGGAATTCCAGTTGCAACCTTATGATATAGTTTATGTAACAACAGCTCCTCTTGTTCGCTGGAACCGAGTGATGTCGCAATTAGTACCGACAATCGCTGGGGTCCATGATATGACAGAAACTGTTCGTTACATCAGAACGTGGCCATAATTATGTTTGATTCAATTCTCATTGTGTGCACCGGAAATATATGTCGTTCACCTATAGGAGAAAGGGTGTTGCGCAAACTTCTTCCTGGAAGAAGAATTGATTCTGCAGGGACTTCAGCATTGGTTAATTATCCTGCAGACGCTAGTGCTATCGAGGTAGCTAGCAAGCATGGTTTATCTCTTGAAGGACATAGTGGCCGTCAATTTACAGCTAAGTTGGGAAGGGAATACGAACTAATATTAGTAATGGAAAAGGAACACCTTAATAAAATAACTTCTATTGCACCTGAGCTTCGTGGGAAAACTATGCTTTATGGTCATTGGTTAAATCAGCGAGATATACCAGATCCGTATAGGAAAAGTAATGAGGCTTTTGAGTCAGTCTATCAGTTAATTGAAAAGTCTGGACGATATTGGGCTGATAAACTTAGTGACTAAGATACGGGAAAAAAATTAATGTCTTCAATTAAAAATAAAATCGATAAAACAGAGTCAGCTGAAATTGATTTAGGCCGATTAATTGGTGAGTTAATCGATCACCGTAAGTTAATTATTTCGGTAACTTCAATTTTCGTCTTGATAGCACTAGTATATGCTTTATTTGCAACCCCTATTTACCAATCTGATGCCCTAGTGCAAGTAGAGCAAAAACAAGGGAATGCAATTCTTAGTAGTCTAAGTCAAGTACTACCTAATGTGCAGCCACAATCTGCACCAGAGATGGCGTTATTGCAATCACGGATGATTTTAGGTAAATCAGTAGAGGATCTTAACTTACAGGCGTTAGTTACACCGGAATATTTTCCTATATTTGGAGAGGGATGGGCAAGATTACTTGGTGAGAAATCTGGTTCTATATCTGTTTCAAGATTTTCTTTATTTGGAACAGATGATGACATAGCTAGTATTTATTTAACGGTCAAGGATAAAGAACATTACGTTGTAACCGGAAATGGGTATGAAATTTCGGGTAAAGTAGGCGAACAATTAAAAAATAAAAGTTTATTATTAGAAGTTAATGAAATAAATGCGGTTGAGGGTTCTCGGTTCAAAATTACTTACATGAGTAGACTTAGAGCTATAAGTCTTCTTCAGAAAAATTTCACAATAGAAGAACAAGGTAAGGATACGGGGATTCTTTCCTTATCATTAGTTGGAGAAGACCCAGAACTTATCACTAAGATATTAAATAATATTACAACTAATTATTTAATGCAAAATATAGATAGACAGGCTGCTCAGGATGAGAAAAGTTTAGAATTTTTGAATAAACAACTTCCAAAAGTAAGAAGTGACCTTGACATCGCTGAGGATAAGTTAAACGATTATCGGCGGACGAAAGACTCGGTTGATCTAACTTTGGAAGCAAAATCGGTATTAGACCAAATCGTTAATGTCGAAAATCAACTTAATGAGTTGACTTTTCGTGAGTCAGAAATATCTCAACTATACACCCGTGAACATCCAACATATAAAGCATTAATGGAAAAACGGAAGACGTTACAGGACGAGAAAAATAAACTTAATAAAAAAGTATCTGATATGCCCGGTACGCAACAGGAGGTGTTGCGATTAAGCCGAGATGTCGAGTCAGGACGGGCAGTTTTTATGCAGTTACTAAATAGGCAGCAAGAGCTAAGTATTGCCAAATCTAGTGCTATAGGGAATGTTCGCATTATTGATGATGCGATTACACATCCCAAGCCTGTAAAACCTAAAAAAACAATAATAGTTATTGTTGGCTTTATTTTAGGTGTAATGGCCTCAATTAGCATAGTGCTTCTTAGAATGCTTCTACGTCGTGGTATCGAATCTCCTGAACAGCTAGAGGAAGTGGGTATTAATGTGTATGCTAGTATTCCTGTATCTGATACTCTGTCAAATTATAATCAGAAGAAAGGTCTACGAATAAGAGCGGATAAACTAGAACATAAGTCATTTCTTGCAATTGAAAACCCTGCAGATATAGCAATAGAGACAATTAGAGGCTTACGAACTAGTTTGCATTTTGCAATGATGGAAGCACGAAATAATATTTTAATGATTTCAGGTGCTAGCCCTAATGCGGGTAAAACATTCGTAAGTACTAACTTAGCAGCTGTTATAGCACAAACAGGTAAAAAAGTTCTTTTTATTGATACGGATATGCGGAAAGGGTATGTTCATAAGTTATTTAATTCTACGAATGAGAATGGTTTGTCGGATATATTATCGGGAGGTATTAATATTACCGATGCAATCAAGAGAATGAATGGTGGTGGGTTTGATTATATAACTCGAGGTACAGTACCCCCTAATCCTGCTGAATTATTAATGCATCCAAGATTTGGTGAACTCCTTAAATGGGGAGGCGAGAATTACGATTTGGTCATAATTGACACTCCTCCAATTTTAGCAGTCACGGATGCAGCTATAATAGGTAATTACTCCGGCACTACTTTGTTGGTTGCTCGTTTTGAAAAAAATACAACTAAAGAGATTGAAATAAGTATAAGACGATTCGAACAAAGTGGTGTAAAGGTAAAAGGATGTATTTTGAATGGAGTTGTAAAAAAATCCAGTAGCTATTATGGCTACGGTTATAACCACTATGGTTATAGCTATGAAAGCTCCTCCGATAAATAAAATCGAAAAAGAGGGGGAGCCCCTCTTTTCCAGATTTAAATGGTATTATTACTAATAAATACCGGTGAGTATATGTTTATTTATTTCCTGATATTGCTATTTTTGCTTTTAAGCATATTTCTTAAAAGGAAATATGATACAGTCACTTTCTTTATCTCAGTGGTTATATTATTTCTAGTCGGTTTTCTTAGAGGGGATAGCGTAGGTACAGATATTGGAATATATACATGTAATTTTAAACAAATTAGTTTTAATCCTGCAACTTGGAATTATTGTACAAAATTCGAAGATGGATTTAATTATCTTATAGCATTTTATAAAGAGTTTTTTACTAAAGAACCAACACTCTTTTTTAGAGCGATTTTTATATTTGCATTTTTGGGGTTTGTGAACTTCATTCGAAAAGAAAGTAATCGACCTATATTGACTCTCTTTTTCTTTTACATTTTTTATTATTATTTTTATAATTTTAATATAATGAGACAGTTTTTTGGCCTGGGTATTATTTTAGGTCTTTATCCTTATGTTAAAACAAAAACAAGTTTACTCTTTATTACTATAGCTACAACGGCATTTCTATTCCATAATACATTATTTATACTTCTTTTTCTTCTTATCTTCAAACTCAACTGGTCAGAAGCATTGAAGAAAAAGAAATTATTACTTATACCCGTCTTGTTGAGCTACTGTCTTTTTATTCTTAAAGGTCCAGTGATTAATTTCGCTCATAGTATTTCTTTCTTGAGTGAGCGCTATACAATGCACCTAAGAGGAGAGGCTGCAGTTGATAGTTCAACTATTACTATTACATTGCACACTCTTTTTTGTATACTTTGTATATTTATTTCTTCTAAAAATACACCGCGAGAATATCTTTTTTCCTATGTGTTAGGTATATTTATCTTAAATGTTATGGGAGCTATAAATCCTTTATTTATACGGGTGGCAAGCTGTTTCTTGATTTTCAATATTATATATTATACCTATCTTTGGTACTATACAGAGACTCAATTGCTTAGGATTATATTCAAATTTTCAGTCATAATGTATGGATTTGTTTACTTTACTAATTCAATTATTAAGGATTTCGGCGGGATAGTCCCATACACAGTTTGGGCATTCTAAAAATTATTCCTAGTGAAAGGTGGGGTTAGTATTAGATGAGTATTATTGAAATAATAAAAGAATTTAAATTAAACCCAGGGCTTAAATCCAAACTGGCAGTTTTATTTTTTCGTTTAGCTACATACCATGCTAATAGTAATATTATAGTCTATCCCTTTACATTATTTTTTTTATTAATGCATAAAATATTCAATGAGCTTATTTTTGGTGTGGAAATAAGCTATAAAGCTAAAATTGGAAATGGCTTTGTTATCTGGCATGCGTATTCTGTTGTTATTAGCTCACGTTGTAGTATCGGTAAGAACTTTCATATCAGGCAGTGTTGTACATGTGGTGCTAATAGGTCTTTAGGGGCCGGGGTAGTACGCATTGGAGACAATGTATCTATGGGTGCAAATTCATGTATTCTGGGTGATGATATTGCCATTGGTAATAACGTGAAGCTGGGGGCAGGTGTTATTTTAATGAAAGACGTACCAGACGATAGTATCATTATTGGCCATAAACCGATAATTAAAAATGAAAATGGTGATATTATATCATAATTCTAAATGATAAGTTTATGGAGTTTTAAATGTCTACCCCTTTAGTTTCGGTTATTCTACCAGCATTTAATGCTGATATGTTTTTACGAGAATCGATATCAAGTATTTTGAATCAGAGTCTAGAAAATATTGAATTGGTCATAATAAATGATGGGAGTACAGATTCAACGGAAGATATTATTAAATCTTTTAGCGACAATAGAATTGTCTATTTGAAAAATACTATTAACTTAGGCATTATAAAAACCTTAAACAAAGGGATAGATAATGCAAAAGGGAAATATATTGCAAGAATGGACGCCGATGATATAAGTATGCCAAATAGATTGAAGAGGCAGATTGACGTTTTAGAAAATGATGAATCGATAGATATAGTAAATATTAAAGCTTACATCCTCAATGATTCTGGAACATTTTTTACAAAAAACAAAGGTAGTGTCGCAGCTAGTTCAAATTCAATGAGATATTTGCAGTATCTAAGAAACATGATCATGCACCCAGGTGTCATGGTAAAAAAAGATATTATGCAGCATTTCAAATATCGGGATTCAGAAGAGGTATTGCATATTGAGGATTACGATTTATGGCTACGACTCTTTAAAGCTGGATATAAATGCTTTACTATTGACGATGAGCTACTTTATTATCGCTTTAATCCGAATAGTATCAGTCGAACTAAACAGAATGAACAGCATAACCGACTGATTGCTCTTTCTGCAAAGAATATTAAAAATGACTTTTCTTTTGAATTTTCGATAGATTCGCTAAAATATAACTGGGGTGAATTTGATTCATTTAAATATTTCTCGTTGGATAGGTTCCATAAGGAGTTGAGAGCTTTTTTTGATAAAATAAATCAGAATAGTTCGTTAGGACCAAGCGATATGGCTGTTTTTGACGAATTTATTTCTTTTAAAATGCTTGCTGTGTCAATATCATTTATTAAATTAGGCGGTATTCGAGGTAAATTTATTGCTGTTATTTTCCTGCTTAGAAATATGAATATAATTCCTAGGCTTTTTTTATTAACAAACATCTTTTCAAAAAAGAAAAAATTTATAAACTGAGGAATCTATGAAAAATATCGGGCTTTTTACATCTGTGTATTTTAATAATATCGGTAACGCGTTTATTGATTTTGGTGCGCAAGCAACTATCGAGGGGGCTTTACCAGATGGCTATCAGTTAGTTAAAGTTAGCCAATTTCAGTCTTTTGTGAATGCAATGCAAGCTGGAATGGGACTAAGAGAATCTCGACTTGTACGTGCAGTCTGGAATGGTGTAATGAAAAATCATGCACATAAGATACATGACAAATTATACACTGCAATCCCAACTAAAAAAACTATAACTTTAATGGATTATGTCAAACTAGATGCCCTGATTATTCCTGGTTGTGTACTGACAGTTCCATTTTTTAAAATTTTTGGTGCTGAATTAGAAACATTAAAAAATAAAGGTACCGAGTTAATATTTTTGGGTGCTAGCGGTAATTATTATACAGATTATGAAGTATCATTTGTTAAAGAATATATTAAGAAACTAGAGCCAAAGGGAATTATTTTCCGTGACCATGTAGCATATGAGCACTACAAAGATATTGTTGAAGTATCACATAATGGTATTGATAATGCATTCTTTGTTAATAAAGTTACAGTACCCAAAAATATTGCAAGCGAAGATTACGTTGTATTGAATTTTGATCACCCAAAAAATGATCATATGATTCAAGAACTGTCTGGTAAGTTTAATAAAGTTGTTGTGACTAATAATAAACCTTACCCTTTGTCTTATGTAAAAAGTTTATTAGCACAAGATATTTTTGTTTCAGATACTCCTTTAGATTATCTGATCTTATTAGCTAATGCTAAGGAAGTATATTCTGATAGGGTTCATTCATGTATTCCAACTCTTTCATTTGGTGGGAAATGCAGAATTTACTCGCATAGCAAAAGAGTCGCTCTTTTTGATAATGTGAATTTAAGTAATGTAAAAAATGAGGTTGTAGGTATTACTAATTTATCTACATATCAAGATGAACAAATTAATAATCTTAGGAATATTCTGAGAGAAATTTAATATTATGAAGTATTACTTACTAGTGATTGATAGAGTTAGAACTGGTGGTGCGGAACGGATATTAATTGACTACTATAATTATTTAATTAAATGTGGTCATAAAGTTGATATTTATGTGCTTTACCGTGAGGCTACGAGCAGTCCCTGGTTGGATAATCTACGTGTAACTTATGGTAGTAATAAGGAGGTAGGGGCCAGTATGGCCTCTAAACTCTTTACACATATTAAGATCTATACACGACTGATTACAAAAATAAACTGTGGCAAATATGATGTAATATTCACATTTTTAGAAAAAAGTAATATTTTATCTTATTTATCTAATTTTAAGGGTGTTAAACACGTCTGTACAGTTCACAATGTTTTATCTATTCAATATTTAAAAATTGCAAACCCGACTATAAAAAAATTGTGGGCAAAGGCAATATCGTCCATCTATAACTCTGATAAAACAACTATAATAGCTGTATCAGAGCAAGTGAAAACAGATTTAATTAATAATTTCGATGTAGATGGGAAAAGTATTTTTGTTGTGAATAATTTTGTTGATTCGCATGCTATCCATATGAAAAGCAGAGAAGAGGTTACGGAATTTAATTTTTACGATGATGTAAGCTATGCTATTAATATTGGTAGGTTAAGTGATCAAAAAAACCAAGGTTCTTTATTGTATGCATATTCTCAATATTTGAAAGATAATCCGGTAGAAAATAAAGTCCATTTGTTGATAATGGGGGAAGGTGAGAACGAAGGATATTTAAGACAAAAAATTAAAGAACTAAAATTAGAGGAAAAAGTAAGTATAATTGATTTCCAGGTAAATCCATATAAGTTTCTGGCTCAATGCAAGCTTCTAGTGCTAAGTAGTAAGTTTGAAGGTTTTCCTATTGTTATTGCGGAAACCAGGAGCTTGGGGATTCCTTTTTGTGGGACACATTATTCCATTCCCGAAGAAATGTTCACCAGCAACTCTGCTTACGATATGTGCACTTTCCCCGATCTATATGAGATAGATGGAGTTGCTAAATTCAAATTAATTATGAATAGTGTTTTTTCGACAGGCACATTTTCAGAAGAGTTGCTAGCTGCTACTAGCGAATGGAATTCACATAATGATAAGGAATACCAGTTTAAGCAATATTGTGAGATATCTATAAATGAAAATATACATAAAGAAAATAATAAAGACCTCCAGGATTGATATTTTCAAAGAGGGAGGGATTTTTACTTTTTTAAATCCAGTTTCGTATTTACAACTTAGAAAAACCAATTTACTTGATGGCTTCACTGGTGTGTTTTGTGATGGTGGAGTTTTAGTTAAATTTATAAACTTCTTCTATCGTGAAAAACTGGAAAGATTTAGTTTTGATATGACATCCTTAGCTCCTGTGGTATTCCAATATGCCGTAAAGAATCATAAGAGTATTTATATTATTGGCTCTGATGAATTATCTATAGATAAAGCTAAAAAGGTAATTGAAGGTTCTTATCCTGGTATATTTATTATTGGACATAGACATGGGTATTTTAAGAATGAAGAGGAGTTAATTGGTGTTGCTAATGGTATTATGAAACAAAATGTCGATATTGTTATTGCTGGAATGGGATGTGGGTTACAGGAGAAATTCTTACTAGAGCTGAAATCCCAAGGTTTTGGTAAGTTGGCTTTTACATGTGGAGGTTTTTTTCATCAATTGTCAATGTCAGGCAATGCATATTATCCTACATGGATAAATCGATTTAATTTGAGATTTGTATATCGAATGGTTAAAGAAAAACATACTAGACTAAGATATATTAAGGCTGGTATATGCTTCCCTATTTTCTTTATTTATGATTTGATTAGGGGATAGTATATGAAATATAAAGTGTTATTTTTCTTTATATCCTTATTCAGTTACAATGCTTTTTGTACAGAAAATATTCAACTTATAAAAAAAATTTCTAATTCAAATTATTTCGATGATTGGGATTATTCTATTTTTCCTCATAATTTAGAGGGGGGGGTTGGAAAAAAACAGTTACAAAATAGTAATGATAAGATGGATGCAAATTTGTCTAAAACTTGGATCGCAAAGGAAGATTTCCATAGTAATATTTTATCCTGTAGGCTAAAGGATAATATTTCCTCTCAAAATGGCAATGTTGTTTTTGTTACTTCGAAGAATAACTGCCCTAACAAATCAAAATATTCAACCGCATATTTGGATTATTATAAAGATATTCATTATGGATATTACCAAGCGAGGATTAAATCAGCATCTAAAGGGATAAATAATGCTTTTTGGTTCAAGTCGAATAATGGATATGAAATTGATATTGCTGAAATCCATTCACCAAATATTATAAATATTACTATTCATAAATGGATTGATGGAAAACCTCTTTCTTATGGGTTTATATTCAAAACAAAATCTAACTTAAGTAATGAATTTCATTTGTATGGAGTGAAATGGCAAACTGATAATATGATTTTTTATTTTGATAATGAGCCTATTTTAAGGGTGTCCGGGTTTGGTGACAATATATATGCTGGCACTCTTAAACTTTCTACTGCAGTTAGTAGATATTCTGGATATGATTCAAAGTTCAGAATTGATAAAAACATGACCGTATCTAATGTTATTGTCGCCCCCACTTTTTAATAAGGCTGTTTAAATGGAAAATCCTTTTTTTTCAGTTATTGTCCCTATGCATAACAATAGTAAAACAATAAATTTGACATTAGATTCGTTAAAAAAACAAACTTTCACTTCATTTGAAGTTATATTTGTAGATGATGCCTCGGATGATTTTTCTAACACAGAGAAAATAATAATTGATTCCCTATCTGGAAAAGTTCCATTTACTATTGTTAGGCATATTGAAAATAAAAATGGAGCTGCTGCTCGTAATTTAGGTATCACACTTGCAAATGGCGAATATATAGCATTTTTAGATGCGGATGATGAATGGCTTCCTATTAAACTATCATCTTATCATCAAGTGATTAAAAAAGTTGATATAGAAAACGAGAAAAAAGTTTTTTATAGCAAATTGAAAATAAGAGATATTGAAACAGGGAATATTATGGCTGTTCGACCTAGTTATGGAGTTGATCATGAGCCGAATATCAGTATTGCGGAATATCTTTTCTCCTTAAATGGGTTTATACAGACAAGCACAATCGTGGCCCATAGAGCAATACTTGATAAGGTTATGTTTAATGAGAAGTTTATTAGACACCAAGATTATGATTTTTGTATCCATTGTGATTACTTAGGGATTAAATTCCACTTTATAGATGAAGTCTTAACTATCTATAATAAATTTAATAATATGAGCGCTCGTGCTCTAAATGGGAAAAAAGAGTCTGAAGCATATTCATTGTTTTGGTTAAAGGAAATGAAGAGTATTATGCGTTTCAGGGAACGATGCGCTTATAGAGCATATATTCTTCCGTCTAGATGTCGAATGGACAATAATAATTTTAAAGCTGTATTATATGCCATGCTTAACCTTCCTTTCACCGGTTTTCGTGCAATAAAATTCAAGGTTTTAAATAAAATAAAATTGAGGTGATTTAGTTGAATAAGAAAATATTATTTAACTCCATATGGATGGTGTCTGAAAAAATCGTCTCAATTTTTGGCCTTTTTTTTGTTACATCATTTGTTGCTAAGTATGTTGGGCCATATATTTATGGGGAAATAGCTTACGTATCATCATTGTTTCAAATTACTTTAGTGATAGCCCAACTCGGCAGTGATGTTATTATTTTTAAGCGCTTAAGCAAAAATAAGAAATCTGGCGTACAGCTACTAAAGACTACAGTTCCTATTAGAATTTTTATTTATAGTCTTGTTTCTATCCCTATTGTCGTCTTAAATTTTGATATCAATAGCCATACTATTAATTATTTCATTATAGCCTCATTCTTTGCTTGTTTGTTTTCATCCCTAGATGTTTATAGTATTTACTATAATGTTCGTTTGGAGTCAAAAAAAAATGCAATGATAAATGTTGTCGGGTTAGTTATAAGTCTAATAATTCGATGGGTTATTGCCTATTTTAAATTACCTGCTGAAACATTATCAATTCCTATTGTATTGACTACTCTGATACCTTTTATTTTACGTAGCATAATGTTTAATCGTATGGAAAACGATGGTGTCAATATCAACAGAAGAAAAGTCTTTAAATATTCTCGATACCTCTTGTTAACAGGGATGACATTTGTCATCTCAGCTGTATCTGTTGCTATATATACACGTCTATCTATCTGGTTTCTTGACTATTTTTATGGGAAATCTTATGTAGGTATTTTTTCCATAGCAGTCTCATTAGCTAGTTCATGGTCGTTTGTTTTACTCGCGATTATTACTTCTAGTTTTCCCCAGATTTTTTCGGAAAATAAAGATTTAGAAGCAATAAGAAAAACAGGTAACTTGGGGCGAGTGATTTTAGTTATATCCATTTTTATAATAATTTTTATTTATTTAATCGGTGGGTATTTGCTTCAACTTTTGTATGGAGAAAAATACTCTACTTCTTTTGAGCCCTTAATAATTCTGTCTATCTCAACAATGGTTTCATCTTTAGGTGTTATTTCTTCTCGTTTTATTGCCAAATATTCTGGTTATTCATATTTAGCTAAAAAAACTATCGTTGTTTTATTTTTAAGTGCATGTTTTAATTATTATTCTGTTAAGTATTATGGGATGCAGGGAGCTGCTTGGGCTACGTTAGCTACTGAGCTGTTCTCTCTCACAGTTCTAAATTATTTCTTTAAGCATGGAATTGTGTTTAAAGTGCATAAAAATATCCTGTTTAGGACATCATTGAAGGTTAGTTAAATAATGTCCTAATAATGCTTGCAATGAATTATATTTCAACTAAAAGTTAAAGATTACTATGAAAATACTCAAACGAAGAACTCACTCAAAAACCAATGCATCTTTGATCTCCATCGTACAACGTTTTTTTGATGTATCAGTAATCGTTTTTGGTTTATGTTTTGTATATTATGTTGCTGGCATTGATATATCAAGTAATCTATTTTTGAACGCATTGATTGTTCTTTTTGTATTCCAGATGATTGGCGGGGTTACGGATTTTTATAGGTCCTGGCGTGGCGTAAGATTAATTTCTGAACTTAAGCTTGTTTTGCAGAACTGGAGTTTGAGCTTAATTATTGCTGTTGGTTTTATTTCTCTTTCAACACACCTTCAAATTAATTTTGATATTTATATGTGTTGGTATGTTGTTGTCTCATTTGGGGTTGTGCTTTGTCGAATTTTAATCAGGTACTGCTTCGGAAAACTGAGACGTTTTGGATATAATACCCGCCGTGTCGCAATAGCTGGTTCTATGGAAGCAGGTATCGAACTGTTGAAAAGCTTCAATGATGAGCCCTGGCTTGGTTTTAAAGTTGAAGGGATTTATAATGACAATGTTATTCACACTGCGGGTATAAGATATGTAGGGGATTTTGAACAACTAATTGCTGATGCAAAAAACGGTAAACTCGACCGTATTTACATAGCAATGAATATGAGTGATGAAAAGAAAATAAAGTTATTGGTTAGGCAATTAACTAATACTACTTGCTCTGTTATGTTGATTCCAGATATATTTACGTTTAATATTCTTCAGTCTCGTACTGAGGAAGTCAATGGGGTTCCTGTCGTCCCCTTATTTGATACACCTTTAAACGGTATTAATATGGTTTTTAAAAGATTAGAAGATATCATTTTGTCAATTCTTATATTAATCTTAATATCACCAGTTCTCATCATTATTTCGTTTGCTGTGAAACTAACCTCTTCAGGGCCTGTTATCTTTAGGCAAACTAGATATGGTATGGATGGCAAACCTATTAAGGTTTGGAAATTTCGTTCAATGAAGGTCATGGAAAATGGTGGTGTCGTTACCCAAGCTAAACAAAATGATATCCGTGTCACAAGAGTTGGGCGGTTTTTGAGACGTACCTCTTTGGACGAGTTACCCCAGTTTTTTAATGTGCTTTCGGGTGAAATGTCTATTGTAGGCCCGAGGCCACATGCTGTTGCTCATAACGAACAATATAGAGATCTCATTGAAGGATATATGCTGCGCCATAAAGTAAAACCTGGGATCACTGGTTGGGCCCAGATAAATGGTTGGCGGGGGGAAACTGATACTCTGGAAAAAATGCAAAAGAGAGTAGAGTATGACCTTGATTATATTAGAGAATGGAGTATTTGGTTTGATTTATATATTATAACATTGACGGTGTTTAAAGGGTTTGTCAGTAAAACAGCGTATTAAATATATGTTCATAATCTAATGAAAAATGTAGTGTCTATAGTTTAATTTGTGTGTCGCTTAGAATAATTATGCAATCTTATATTTTCTGGCATTCCCAACATAGTGATAAAAAAGTTTTTTATCACTATGTCCTTTGTTTAATTTAAGCTAAAATAATCATCACATTTAAACTGCGAACGTGTCGCAGTGACCACACCAGACAGGAGTATGTAATGTCCAAGCAACAGATCGGGGTTGTCGGTATGGCAGTGATGGGGCGCAACCTTGCGCTCAACATCGAAAGCCGTGGTTATACCGTCTCTGTTTTCAATCGCTCCCGTGAAAAGACTGAAGAAGTGATTGCCGAGAATCCGGGCAAGAAACTGGTCCCACATTATACCGTCAAAGAGTTTGTTGAATCCCTCGAAACTCCACGCCGCATCCTGTTAATGGTGAAAGCGGGCGCTGGTACTGATAGCGCGATCGATTCTCTTAAACCATATCTGGATAAAGGCGATATTATCATTGATGGTGGTAACACTTTCTTCCAGGATACTATCCGTCGTAACCGCGAATTGTCCGCTGAAGGGTTTAACTTCATCGGTACCGGTGTTTCGGGTGGGGAAGAGGGCGCGCTGAAGGGCCCATCTATTATGCCTGGCGGACAGAAGGAGGCTTATGAACTGGTAGCACCGATCCTTGAGCAGATCGCTGCTCGCGCAGAAGATGGCGAACCTTGTGTCGCCTATATTGGTGCTGACGGTGCTGGTCACTATGTGAAGATGGTTCATAACGGCATTGAGTACGGCGACATGCAGCTTATTGCGGAAGCATACGCTTTGCTGAAAGGTGGCCTTGCTCTGTCTAATGAAGAACTGGCTACAACCTTTACCGAGTGGAACGAAGGCGAACTCAGCAGCTACCTGATTGATATCACCAAAGACATCTTCACTAAAAAAGACGAGGAAGGAAAATACCTTGTTGATGTGATTCTTGATGAGGCTGCCAACAAAGGTACAGGTAAATGGACCAGCCAGAGCTCACTCGACCTGGGCGAGCCGCTATCCCTGATTACTGAATCTGTCTTTGCGCGTTACATTTCTTCACTGAAGGACCAGCGTGTTGCAGCTTCTAAAGTCCTGACGGGGCCCATAGCTCAACCGGCTGGTGACAAAGCGGAGTTTGTAGAGAAAGTTCGTCGCGCTCTGTATCTGGGCAAAATCGTTTCTTATGCTCAGGGTTTTTCTCAGCTACGTGCCGCATCGGATGAATACAACTGGGATCTGAACTACGGTGAGATTGCCAAAATCTTCCGTGCCGGTTGCATTATTCGTGCTCAGTTCCTGCAGAAGATCACAGACGCTTACGAGCAGAATGCTGGCATCGCTAACCTGTTGCTGGCGCCGTACTTTAAGCAGATTGCTGATGAATATCAGCAGGAGCTGCGTGATGTAGTGGCTTATGCTGTTCAGAACGGCATCCCGGTTCCGACATTCTCTGCTGCTATTGCCTACTACGACAGCTATCGCTCCGCAGTCCTGCCGGCTAATCTGATCCAGGCTCAACGTGACTATTTCGGTGCTCATACCTATAAGCGTACTGATAAAGAAGGCGTATTCCATACTGAGTGGATGGAATAACCTTTTCTGGTCAAAGGCAATTAAATCCCGGTTATTAGATAACCGGGATTTTTCTATAAATCTCTCTCAATTCGAATACATTCTGTTAAGAATGTTTGCCCGCATATTAGAGCTCTGCTGCTTGTTCTCTACCACCCCATGTCTGTTTCTTGACATGTACCAGGACAGAGAGTAAAACCGCCAGAAGTGTTGATTACAGGGTGGCTACTATGCCGCCGTCCAGTTAACTGATTAAAGTGTGATCGAATGAAAATTACTATTTCCGGTACCGGTTATGTTGGTTTATCGAATGGCATCCTGATTGCGCAGAACCACGAAGTGGTCGCGCTGGATATCGTACAATCTAAAGTTGATATGCTGAACCAAAAGATGTCGCCGATTGTCGATAAAGAGATTCAGGAATACCTGGCCGAAAAACCGTTGAATTTTCGTGCGACAACTGACAAGCAAGATGCATATCGCAATGCTGACTATGTCATTATCGCCACACCGACTGACTACGATCCGAAAACCAACTACTTCAATACCTCAACGGTTGAAGCCGTTATTCGTGATGTCACTGAGATTAACCCCAACGCCGTCATGATTATCAAATCGACCATTCCGGTCGGCTTCACCCGTGATATCAAAGAGCGTCTGGGTATCGACAATGTCATCTTCTCTCCGGAGTTTCTGCGCGAAGGCCGTGCGCTGTATGACAACCTGCATCCTTCTCGTATCGTCATCGGTGAACGTTCGGAGCGGGCAGAGCGTTTTGCCAATCTGCTGAAAGAAGGTGCTATCAAGCAGGATATCCCGACGCTGTTTACCGATTCGACCGAAGCGGAGGCAATCAAGCTGTTTGCTAATACCTACCTTGCTCTGCGTGTCGCTTATTTTAATGAGCTGGATAGCTATGCAGAGAGCCAGGGTCTCAACAGCAAGCAGATTATTGAAGGTGTGTGCCTGGATCCGCGGATCGGCAATCACTATAACAACCCGTCATTCGGTTACGGTGGATACTGCTTGCCGAAAGATACTAAACAGTTGCTGGCGAACTACGAATCGGTGCCAAACAATATCATTGGCGCTATTGTGGATGCTAACCGTACCCGCAAAGACTTTATTGCTGACTCTATCCTTGCGCGTAAACCGAAAGTGGTTGGGGTTTATCGCCTGATTATGAAGAGCGGCTCAGATAACTTCCGCGCCTCTTCGATTCAAGGGATTATGAAGCGCATTAAAGCCAAAGGTATCCCGGTTATTATTTACGAACCGGTGATGCAAGAGGATGAGTTCTTTAATTCCCGCGTCGTTCGCGATCTGGATGCCTTTAAGCAAGAAGCAGATGTCATCATTTCTAACCGTATGGCGGAAGAGCTGGCTGATGTTGCGGATAAGGTTTATACCCGCGATCTGTTTGGTAACGATTAGTCATTTCTGATGCTGAGCGCCAGCGGTACTGCCGCTGGTCTCATGCTATCCTTGTCCCCGCGATTATAAGCTCCCCGTTAATTGAGTTTTGCTCGCTTTCCTTAACAACGACCTCGGTAGTGTGATGCAGTTTGTAATTTTACGTTAAACTCATTGCCTGGCTGAAGGTGGTCGGATATGTTAAATCACACCTTGTGAAGAGCTACCGTCACTGCGATGTAGATGCCGGAGATAAGCGCCGGAAGGGAAAAAGCCTGCTATGCGGGCTTTTTTTGTTTTTGTTCTCATAGGGGCGCTGGACAAGCAGGAGTTCCGATCAAAGCGGTTGCTCCATCAAATCTTCTGTAAAGCGGGGGAGCGATAAAACCGCAACCCTGCGATTGCGGTTCAGGAGGAATCAGGTAACCACTCAGGCGTTGTAATACGCCTTGTACCAATCCACGAAGTTCTTCACGCCATCCTTGACCGACGTCTGCGGTTTAAAGCCAACCAGATCATACAGCGGTTTCGTGTCTGCGCTGGTTTCCAGCACATCTCCCGGCTGGATCGGCATCATGTTTTTCTCAGCGATCATTCCCAGAGCCTCTTCGAGAGCGGTGATGTAATCCATCAGCTCGACCGGCGAACTGTTGCCGATATTATAAACGCGGTAGGGCGCCGAGCTGGTGGCCGGCGAGCCATTCTCTACGCTCCACTCCGGGTCCGGCTGCGGAATGACATCCTGCACGCGAATAATCGCTTCCACGATGTCATCGATGTAGGTGAAGTCGCGCTTCATCTTACCGTAGTTGTAGACATCGATACTCTTACCTTCCAGCATCGCCCTGGTAAATTTGAACAGCGCCATGTCCGGGCGTCCCCACGGGCCATATACGGTGAAGAAGCGTAAACCGGTGGTCGGGATGCCATAGAGATGGGAATAGGTATGTGCCATCAGTTCGTTGGCTTTTTTGGTTGCCGCATACAGCGAGACCGGATGGTCGACCGAATCGTCGGTTGAAAAAGGCATTTTGCGGTTCAGGCCATACACCGAACTGGAAGAGGCGTACAGCAGGTGCTGTACCTTGTTATGCCGGCAGCCTTCCAGAATGTTCAGGTAACCGATCAGGTTGGCATCGGCATAGGCATGCGGATTTTCCAGCGAGTAGCGCACGCCGGCCTGCGCAGCCAGGTGGATCACGCGGTCAAATTTCTCGCTCGCGAAAAGCTCAGCCATGCCTTCCCGATCGGCAAGATCGATTTTGTGGAAGCTGAATAGGGGGGATTGCAGTAAATCCAGGCGAGACTGCTTGAGATTGACATCGTAGTAATCGTTCATGTTGTCGATGCCAACAACCTCGTGGCCCGCCTCCAGAAGGCGCTGACTGGTATGAAAGCCGATGAATCCTGCGGCTCCAGTGACTAAAAACTTCATATTCATCCTCCGGGTTTGTTGTTCCCCGCTATATATAATGGCTGATTTTACACTGGCTTGCCGTAGGGGTCATCTGCTTTACCGTTGCTGAATATAAGCATGGGCCGTGGAAACAGCCCGTTCATCTATGTATAACGCCTGTTTTATGAGCGTCAGCAGTGTGGTGTTTTATTGGAAATAGCAATCATTATCATTTTAAATAAGTTAGCACAATAATAGTTCCTGATGTTTTTACGCTAGTTAATATTCCCGTTTCATTGCGCCAGACAGGTCTGTTGAAAAGTGTGTAACGTCTGTTCATATTGTATCCGTTTATATATTTTCCGAACGTTTCCTGAAAAAACATTCGTCATTACTATATCAATTGTTTGTCATTATGATTGTTTTTGTTTTAAATCAGTGTGTTGTACGTTGATTGCTTAAGTGTTCAAATAATGTCTCGCGGATGCTTAATTTTTACCAGAACGGATTCATCATGCTTTTTCATTTTTATTCTTACAGACCGGGGCTATAATGCGCGCGTGATTCATATGTGGCACGAATGCATTATTGAGACAGATCAATATTTGGCCCCAACAGAGTATCGACTGAGCGGCATCATAGAAGGCGGAGTCAATCCGCTATCTATAAAGAAGAAATGATTCGCGGAGCGTTGCCATTTCCTCTGGGTTATCGTTGTTGAGCGATTTTGATGTCATCTCAGTAACGCCTGGTTACCGGTGGGTGGTGTTTACTCCATGGTTTTAAGCATCGTTCTGTTCCTGTGGCCCGGCTTGTCGCGAGACCGCTGAGCAAATGAGAAAGTCCTGATGGATAGCGTGAGGAAAAATGGCGAAAGTAATGGGATCATTCTGCCATTTGAACTGTAGAGGGCAAGTTTGAAAACAGAGCTATGTCTGCTGATATACCTCTGTTTTTCGCTTTTTTGCGCCGGGCTGACTAGTCTGCTTGTATAGGGGTGAGCTTCACCGCAGAGGCCGGCGGGCAGCAGATGAGCGTTGTACCGTCCTGTCATCGTGCAGCCGGGTGCCATGAATACAGTCTGGTAGCGTTACGCGCTTTGGTTGCGATAGCCAATGGCGGTAGCGTGTTTGAAATTTAAGATATGTGCCCGAGTGGCATTTAACTCATTGAAAAACGAGAGAGAGTATGAAGATCCTTGTCACCGGTGGCGCCGGGTTTATTGGTTCTGCCGTTGTTCGTCATATTATTGAGAATACCCAGGATGACGTACGCGTTGTGGACTGCCTGACCTATGCAGGTAATCTCGAGTCTCTGGCCTCAGTAGCCGATAATGAACGCTATTCTTTCTCGCGTACGGATATCACCGACGCCCAGGGTATTGCAGAGCAGTTCAGCGAGTTTCAGCCTGATATCGTGATGCATCTGGCGGCAGAAAGTCATGTCGATCGTTCCATTGACGGCCCGGCAGCCTTTATCCAGACCAACCTTATCGGTACCTTCACGCTGCTGGAAGCGGCCCGTCAGTACTACGCCTCGCTGAATGAGGCGCGGAAAAAAAGTTTCCGCTTCCACCATATTTCAACGGATGAAGTCTATGGCGATCTGGAAGGTACTGACGACTTATTCACCGAAGAGACGCCATACGCCCCGAGCAGTCCTTACTCCGCCTCTAAAGCCGGGAGTGACCATCTGGTGCGTGCCTGGAACCGCACCTACGGTCTGCCGGTGGTGGTGACCAACTGCTCGAACAACTACGGTCCCTATCATTTCCCGGAAAAACTGATCCCGCTGACCATCCTTAACGCGCTGGCAGGCAAACCGCTGCCGGTATATGGCAACGGCCAGCAAATTCGTGACTGGCTATACGTGGAAGATCACGCCCGGGCGCTGTACAAAGTGGCCACCGAAGGTCAAAACGGTGAAACCTACAACATCGGTGGTCATAACGAACGTAAAAATATCGATGTGGTGAAAACCATTTGCGCCATTCTCGATAAGGTTGTTGAGAAGAAGCCGGGCAACATCAGCCATTTCGCTGAGCTGATCACCTTCGTGACCGACCGTCCAGGCCATGACCTGCGTTACGCGATTGATGCGGCAAAAATTGCGCGCGATCTCGGCTGGGTACCGCAGGAAACTTTCGAAAGCGGGATTGAGAAAACGGTCCGCTGGTATCTGGATAACCCGACGTGGTGGCAGCGCGTGCTGGACGGCTCCTATGCCGGTGAACGCCTGGGTCTGAATAACTGATTAAGGAACCGCAGAATGAAAGGTATTGTTCTCGCCGGGGGCTCCGGAACCCGCCTGTATCCGATTACGCAGGGCGTGTCCAAACAGCTGCTGCCGATTTACGATAAACCGATGATTTACTATCCGGTGTCGGTGCTGATGCTGGCCGGTATCCGGGACATCCTGATTATCACCACGCCGGAAGATATGCCGGCCTTCCAGCGTCTGCTGGGGGATGGCTCCCAGTTCGGCGTCAATTTCTCTTATGCTATTCAGCCTTCTCCGGACGGTCTGGCTCAGGCCTTTATCATCGGTGAAGAGTTCATCGGGAATGATGCCTGTGCATTAGTGCTGGGCGATAACATCTACTTCGGGCAAAGCTTCGGTAAGAAACTGGAAACGGCAGCGAGTAAAACCTCCGGGGCCACCGTCTTTGGCTATCAGGTCCTCGATCCGGAACGGTTTGGCGTGGTCGAGTTTGACGAAAACTTCACCGCGCTATCGATTGAAGAGAAGCCGCTGAAGCCAAAATCTAACTGGGCGGTGACCGGGCTCTACTTCTATGACAATGACGTTGTAGCAATGGCGAAAACGGTGAAACCTTCCGCCCGTGGCGAGCTGGAAATTACCACCCTCAACCAGATGTATCTGGAACGCGGCGATCTGCAGGTTGAGCTGCTGGGCCGCGGTTTTGCCTGGCTGGATACCGGCACCCATGACAGCCTGATTGAGGCCTCGCAGTTCATTCACACCATTGAGAAGCGTCAGGGGATGAAAGTGGCCTGCCTGGAAGAGATCGCCTTCCGTAATAAATGGCTGTCTGCTGAAGGGGTTGCGGCCCAGGCCGAACGACTGAAGAAAACGGAATATGGCCGTTATCTGAACATGTTGATTAACGAACGTTAATGCCTCTCCGCGTGCGAAGTAACAATAATACAGAGTATTCGTTTATGAAGATTTTACTTATTGGGAAAAATGGTCAGGTCGGCTGGGAGCTGCAGCGTTCGCTCTCCACCCTGGGTGAAGTGGTCGCCGTTGACTATTTCGATAAGGAACTGTGTGGCGATCTGACGGATCTCGCCGGGATTGCGCAAACCGTCCGCCAGGTTAAACCGGATGTGATTGTCAATGCGGCAGCCCATACGGCGGTGGATAAAGCGGAAAGCGAGCGCGAGCTGTCCGATCTGTTGAATGACAAAGGCGTGGCGGTGCTGGCGGAAGAGTCAGCGAAGCTGGGTGCCCTGATAGTGCATTACTCCACCGATTATGTCTTCGATGGCGAGGGGGATCATTACCGCCTCGAGGACGAAGCCACCGGGCCGCTGAATGTTTATGGCGAAACAAAGCGTGCCGGGGAACTGGCGCTGGCGCAGGCCAATCCGCGCCATCTGATTTTCCGTACCAGCTGGGTCTATGCCACCCGCGGCGCAAACTTTGCCAAAACGATGCTGCGCCTGGCCGGTGAAAAAGAGACGCTGTCGATTATTAACGATCAGCACGGTGCGCCGACCGGGGCTGAACTGCTGGCAGACTGTACCGCTATCGCCATCCGTGAAGAGTGGCGCAATAAAGCGGTTGCCGGGACCTACCACCTGGTCGCCAGCGGGGAAACCAGCTGGTATGACTATGCCCGTTTTGTCTTTGATGTCGCGCGTGCCAACGGCGCTCAGCTGGCGATCAAGGAGGTGAACGGGATCCCGACGACGGCCTGGCCGACGCCGGCGAAACGCCCGTTGAATTCTCGTCTGTCGAATGAAAAGTTCCAGCGGGTATTTGGCGTGACGATCCCGGACTGGCGTCAGGGCGTTGAACGGGTGGTTGTTGAAGTTTCAGGTAAGTAGGTGAGTACAGCAGCATGAATATTATTAAAACAGACATTCCGGAAGTCTTAATCTGCGAGCCGCGAGTCTTTGGCGATGCGCGCGGATTTTTCTTTGAAAGCTTCAGCAGCAAGGTGTTTGATGAGGCGGTAGGTCGCAAGGTGGAGTTTGTGCAGGATAACCATTCGCAGTCGCAAAAGGGCGTTTTACGCGGCCTGCACTACCAGCTAGCCCCTCATGCACAGGGCAAACTGGTGCGCTGCGTGGAAGGTGAAGTCTTTGATGTGGCGGTGGATGTCCGTCGTTCCTCACCGACCTTTGGTCAGTGGGTCGGCGTCGTACTCAGTGCGGAAAATAAGCGTCAGCTGTGGATCCCGGAAGGGTTTGCCCATGGTTTTCTCGCGCTGAGCGACACGGTGCAGTTTGTCTACAAGGCAACCAATTACTATGCCCCGCAGTCGGAGCGCAGTATTCGTTGGGATGACCCGCAGATTAATATTAAGTGGCCCGATCTGAATGGCTGCGCGTTTTCATTGTCAGAGAAAGATATGCAGGCGCATACATTAGCAACCGCTGAAGTTTATGCCTGACAGGAAGTCATTTTTTACAGTTGATACACTTAACACATCCTCTTTTATTCATTAAAAATTATAACAATAATGCCATAGCGATGTTTACTCTAAAGGTAATAGATTAATGACTTATGAAGCAATGAAGCCGAAGATAATCGCTTCTATTGTATTATTTAATCATTCCTATGATGATATTAAGGATACATTGATCTCATTATGTCATGAGAATGGTGTTGAAAAAGTTGTCTTAGTTGATAATGGTGGTTGTCAATGGGTAACAGAACTGAATGAACCAAAGGTCAGTTATATTAAATCGCCTTACAATTGCGGATTTGGAGCTGGTCACAATCTGGCAATCAGGGCCAATGCAGATTTTGACGGCTATTTTCTGATCTGTAACCCGGATATTAGTTTCGCCCGGGGAGAGCTTGATAAGTTATTATCCTTTGCCTGGGATAATCAATTTACATTTGTCTCACCTAAAATTCTCTATAAAAACGGCGATCGGCAATACAGTTGCCGTTTATTACCCACACCGGTTAATCTTTTTTTACGGCGTTTTTTACCGACTACCGCGCTGAAGTTTGATCTTGAGTATGAGCTGATGGATGCCGAGTACGATAAGGTTTTCTCTCCACCTTCGGTCTCTGGCTGCTTTATGCTGTTAACGAATGCTCTGCTGCAACAGCTGGATGGTTTTGATGAGCGCTACTTCATGTATCTGGAAGATGTCGATTTATGTCGCCGCGCATTGCCATTGACCAAAATATATTATTGCCCGGAAACGACAATCATTCACGTTTTTAATAAAGGGTCGTATAAAAGCAAACTGCTGCTTTGGTATCATGTTCGCTCTGCTATTTCCTACTTTAACAAATGGGGATGGTTTTTTGACCGTAAGAGGCATGTATACAACAAAAAAGCCCTGCTTGAAATCCCCCGGAAGTTAAGTTGATTTTTCAGATAATTTTATTACGAGTTTAAAATGAAAAACCCGCATCAAAAACTTTCATCATCACCCGTAGAAATTGTGCGTAGTATTTCTGGCCACTGGAGTATTATCCTGCAGATGGCAAAGCGTGATGTTATCGGAAGATATAAAGGTTCAGTGATGGGCTTGCTTTGGTCCTTTCTGAACCCACTGTTCATGCTGACCGTTTATACCTTTGTTTTCTCAGTGGTGTTTAAAGCGCGTTGGTCGACCGGTGGCGATGAGAGCCGAACCCAGTTTGCGATAATCCTGTTTGTCGGTATGATTGTTCACGGTTTCTTCAGTGAAGTCATCAACAAAGCGCCACTGATTATCCTCAGCAATACCAACTACGTAAAAAAGGTCATCTTCCCGCTGGAAACCCTACCGGTGATCTCGCTGCTGGCGGCTCTCTTCCATACCTGCATTAGCCTGTTTGTTCTGCTGGTGGCCTTTGTCCTCTTTAACGGCTATCTGCACTGGACGATTGTGTTCCTGCCGTTAGTCTTCTTCCCGTTAATCATTTTCTGCCTTGGCTTATCGTGGATTCTGGCCTCATTAGGCGTTTTCCTGCGTGACGTGAGCCAGACTACGGTCATTATTACTACCGTTATGATGTTCTTATCCCCGGTGTTTTTCCCGATAAGCGCCTTGCCCGCGAAATATCATATCTGGATCATGCTTAACCCGTTGACCTTTATTATTGAACAAGCCCGCAGCGTTCTGATTTGGGGCGGGATACCTAACTTTTGGGGTCTCTTACTGTATTCCATGGGGGCATTAGTTGTCGCCTGGCTGGGTTTTGTCTTCTTCCAGAAAACAAGGAAGGGGTTTGCTGATGTCCTCTAATGAAATTGCAATTCAGGTCACCAATCTGAGCAAATGCTACCAGATCTATGCGAGTCCGACCGATCGGCTAAAACAGTTTTTTGTGCCAAAAATTCAGCAAGTCGCCAGAAGAGAGCGTAACTGTTATTTCCGTGAGTTTTGGGCTTTAGACGATGTCTCCTTTAGCATCAAGAAAGGAGAGACCGTCGGTATTATCGGTCGTAATGGCGCGGGTAAATCCACACTGCTGCAAATTATCTGCGGGACCTTAACGCCTTCCGCGGGTGACGTCCGGGTCAACGGGCGCATTGCCGCTCTGCTGGAGCTGGGCGCCGGTTTTAACCCTGAATTTACCGGGCGCGAGAACGTCTATCTGAACGGTTCCGTACTGGGGTTAACGAAAGATCAAATCGCGGCGAAATTTGCCGAGATTGAAGAGTTTGCCGATATCGGCCAGTTTATCGATCAGCCGGTGAAAACCTACTCCAGCGGGATGTACGTGCGCCTTGCGTTTGCCGTGCAGGCCTGCGTGGAGCCGGAAATTTTAATCGTCGATGAGGCGTTGGCGGTTGGCGATATTGGCTTCCAGTACAAGTGCTATAAGCGGATGGAAGCGCTGCGTGCGAAGGGCGTCACCATCATCATGGTGACCCACTCGACCGGAAGCATTCTCGAATATGCGGACCGCTGTTTAGTCATGGATCACGGTAAGCTGATTGGCGATACCACGGATGTTCTGGCGGCGGTTCTGGCCTATGAAAAAGGGATGATCCTCGCCAACGGGAGTGAGAAACCTGCCGTGGCCAGCAAGGCTGACAAGGGTTCCGTTGAAGACGTCAGCGTCGAAGAGCTGAAGGCGATTCAACTGCGTACTACCAATGAGGCGATTGGCGAGAAGCGTTTTGGGAGCGCGCGCGCAATCATCGAGGATCTGACGATTTATAAATCGGACGGCACCACCCTTGCTGAGAAGCCGCTGATTAAATCCGGGGAAGAAGTGACGTTTGATTTTTCGATTCTGGCTTCCGAAGAAATTAAAGATATCGCGTTAGGGATTTCAATGTCGAAAGCGCAGGGTGGAGATATCTGGGGTGACAGTAATATCGGCGCAGGTGCGGCGATTACGCTGCGGCCCGGTCATCAGCGTATCGTGTATAAAGCCACGTTACCCGTCAACTCCGGAGATTACCTCATTCACTGCGGGCTGGCTAAGGTTGGCAACGGCGACAGGGAAGAGCTCGATCAGCGGCGTCCGATGATGAAAGTTAAATTCTGGTCTGCAAGGGAGTTGGGTGGTGTGATTCACGCCCCGTTGAAAATTATTTCGAATGGAGAGTAATGATGCTGGCTGTATTTTTACCTCCTTATCCGTTCAGGGGGCTTAAAGCCCCTTATTTATGGCTGTTTTATAAATATCTTCACTGCGCAACCGACAAGATTTTGTTTATTACCGGTGAGGATTATTTAGACATCATAAATGATGACGCTCAGCATGGGCGTTGGGAATATGATCCGGCGTCGATGGCGTCGCTAGGATATGCGTTACCTACGGATGAAAGTATCGCGCGTCATGAGTACCTGCATCTCGATAATGGCCTATATGAAACGCTCCTTTCCCGTCACCACCACGATCCGATCGCATCATTTACGGCGTTTCTGACCGAGCGGATCCCTGAACTGGAAACAGAACTGCGCGTTTTGCTGGAGAGCAAAAGAGGCTTAGTTGACCAGGTCGATGCTTTTATCTCTATTTGCAACTGTCCTTCCCTGGAGCATCTCGCGAAGACTCTGGGGAAAGAGGTGATGCACATCGAGATTGGTCCGCTGCGTGCGCCGATGTATCGTAATACCGCCTATCTGGACTTTTCCGGCGTGAATGGGGGGACCGAGGCCAGCGAGCGGTATCAAAAATGCCAGTCCGAACTGGATATAAAGGCCTCGTTGGACGATTTGCACCGTTATTTTCTTGAGGCTCTACCGTCCACTGAAACTGCTACCCCTTCGGCGGCCGGCGTGGTGCTTCAGGTTGAGGATGATTCCAACCTGATTGCCTATAATCATGGCTTTACCAACATTTCACTGATTTCGTACGTTCGCCAGCTTTATGAAAAAGACGACATTCTGGTGCGTGCGCATCCGGGAAGTCTGTTCCGCTTAAGGGACGACGTTTTTACGATTGATGACTCAGCCAATAGCCTTGCCTTCATTAATAAGTGCCAGGAAGTGTTCACCATTAACTCAAGCGTCGGTCTTGAGGCACTGCTAACCGGAAAGAAAACCACGGTTTTAGGTGACTGCTCTTACTCTTTTATCAATGAATTAGCTGAAGCCCCAGCCAGAGTCAATGCGGCCGCGTTTTATCTCTTCTCTTACCTGGTGCCTTTTGATCTGGTTTTCAGTCAGGAGTACCTCAACTTCAGATTACGCCATCCTGAAGAACAAGAGATTGCCGGCAAGCATCTTGAATTTTACTCAGCTGATATGCCGGGTAGCCCATCCGAGGCTGCACATACCCTGTCATCATTGATAAATGAAGCTATTTCCCAAGACAAAGCGATGAGAAAGATTTTAGAAAACTCCCTGCAAGAACATAACAAACAGCTCGATTTGTTAAAAAACCAGCTTGCCGCGGAGGTGTCCGAACGTGAGAAACTGACGGCCACGCTCGCGCAACTACAGGACAAGGTCGAGATTGCGGCGCACGCCAAAGCGGGACTGATATCGGCCGTCGAAACGAAGCAGGAAGAAATCAACCGCATGCGTAATAGTCTGTCGTGGAAACTGACCATGCCAGTGCGTATGTCGGGCCGAATTTGCCGCGGCGAATTCGCAACGATCAAGGCGATGACCCGCCACCACGCGGCGTCGGGTAATGGGGCGTTATCGCGCTTCCTGCTCTCAGGTGGTCTTCTGTCAAAATCGAAATATAAAACCGCGCTGCGGCTCATTATGTCCGGTAACTGGAAAGGGGCCGCGGACGGTTTTAAACGCGTGATGAACCGCGCGGCGACAGATTCTGCGCCGGCAGCGACGTTTCTTGATAACGGCGACGTGCGGATCCTCGCAACGCAGCACACCTTATTCGTTGCTCATTTGATCGAGAAAAGTCTGCTGGAGAACGGTGTCACCGCACAGGTCAGTACCGCATACGTTGCAGAGCATGATAATGGTCAGCTGCATATCGTCGTCTGTCCGCAGATGTTTAAGCAACTACCTAAGCACTATATCGCGTTCCAGATGGAACAGTCGGTCAACTCCAGATGGTTCACCGAGGACTATTTCGCTCGCTTGAATAACGCGGTGGCGATATTTGATTACTCGCTGAAAAATATTGAATACCTGCTGCAACAGGGGATCCCCTATCAGAAACTATTCTATATGCCGATCTCCAGTTACGCAGATTATCCCGCTTATCTCTCGCAGATTGGCTATGACCTCAGTGAGAAGAAGGGTGATAAAGCCGCTGACGTTCTATTCTATGGCGATCCCAATTGCGAGCGGCGTAAAGCCTATCTGCAGGAGTTGAAGAAACATTTCAACGTAACCGTCGCTTCTGAAGTATTTGGCGATCGCCTGACCAAAATGGTTAAGGATGCGCGGGTGGTCATTAATATCCATTACTATGAGGATGCGCTGCTGGAGACGACGCGTTTGTATGAAACGTTGTCGTTAGGTACGCCGATCGTCAGTGAAAGCAGTTCGGATATTGAAGAACATCAGGACCTGCAGGGCATGATTGATTTCTGCCCGGTTGGCGATATCCAGGCGATGGTGGCAAAGCTGCAGGCACTGCTGTCTGATGAGCAACATTATCGCGAGACGCGGGCGGCTATTGCGCGCTTTACCGCGGAGGATAAGAAAAATAACGTCTATCTGAAGCGTTATTTACTGTCGATCGATAAGCTTACGTTCCCGCAGTACGAAAGCAGCTACAGCTTCGATGATATCGAGGAAAACGATATTCCACGTCTGTGTCTGTCGCTGTCGGAAACGCCGGCGCGCAGGAAGGCCTTCTTTAAGAGCCCTTCGCATGGCTTCCGCTTCTTTGACGGTATTCGTTATCGCATCGGCTGGATTGGCTGCGGGATGAGCTATAAATATATGCTTTCCGCAATGTTGGCCAGTAAAGCGAAAATGGGCATTATCTGTGAAGATGATGTGATTTTCCCGCTTGATTACGACCAGAAGCTGAATAAGATTATCGACCATCTGCAGACGACCGAGATCGAATGGCATATTTTTGCCGGTATCATCGCGCATCTTCATGACGATACCCGAATCATTGACGTCAGAGAGATCGACGGTATCGAATATGTCTATATCGATAAAATGACCAGCATGGTGATGAATATCTACTCACGCAGCGGGATGGCGCTGATTTCGCAGTGGGATGAAACCAACATCGATGCGGAGACCAATACGATCGACCGCTATGTCGAATCTGCGCAAGATCTGGTGGTGGTCACCACGGTTCCATTCCTGGTGGGATATGCGGAAGAGCAGCAGTCCACGCTCTGGGGCTTTGAAAACTCGCAATACACCTCGCTAATTAAGGCCAGCGAAGAGCTGCTGGCGAAGAAGGTGGCGGAGTTTAAACGCAACCGCTAGTTGTCAGCGGCGACCCCAGGGGGCGTATAGCAAAAGGCCGGGAGTTGAACGGGATCCTGAGTAAGGATGGTTCAACCCCGGCCTTTTTTATGCCTTAAATCTGCCGTTCTTACTGATGGCGGCTTTTTAAGTTGGCAATGATATCTTCCAGCGACAGCCCCTGGTCCTGCAGCAGCACCATCAGGTGATACATCAGGTCCGAGGCTTCGTTCTTCAGTTCGAACTGGTCATGCACCGTCGCGGCCAACGCGGTTTCCACGCCTTCTTCCCCGACCTTTTGCGCAATACGCTTGGTACCGCTGGCGTACAGCTTCGCCGTATACGAGCTTTCCGGATCGGCATGTTTACGTTCGGCCAGCAGCTGTTCCAGCTGATACAGGAATAACCACTGATGTCCTGTCTCGCCGAAGCAGCTGGACGTGCCTTTATGGCAGGTGGGGCCAATCGGGTTCACCAGCAGCAGCAGGGTGTCGTTATCGCAATCCGGGGTAATGCTCACCACGTTGAGAAAATTGCCGGAAGTTTCCCCTTTGGTCCACAGGCGCCGTTTGGTCCGCGAATAAAAAGTCACTTTACCGCTCTCTTCGGTCTTCGCCAGCGCCTCCTGATTCATGTAGCCCAGCATCAGCACTTCGCCGGAGATGGCGTGTTGCACGATAGCCGGCATCATGCCGTCGGTTTTTTCCCAGTCCAGCTGTTCACTTAACATACCCTAATCTCCACGCCCTGTGCTGCCAGGTACGTTTTCAGTTCACCAATATTAATAATCTGCTTGTGGAACACCGACGCCGCCAGCGCGCCGTCGACGTTGGCGTCGCGGAAGGCTTCAAGGAAGTGCTCCATGGTGCCGGCGCCGCCGGAAGCGATCAGCGGTACGTGGCACACGGCGCGGACTTTGCGCAACTGCTCAAGATCGTAGCCGTTACGCACCCCGTCCTGGTTCATCATGTTCAACACGATCTCGCCGGCGCCGCGCTTCTGCACTTCCTGCACCCAGTCGAGAGTTTCCCACCGGGTGACGCGGGTACGGCTCTCATCACCGGTGTACTGATTGACGTGATACTTGCCGCTTTCAGCGTCAAACCAGGTATCGATGCCCACCACGATACACTGCACGCCAAAGCGATCGGCGAGGCGGGTGATCAGCGTGGGGTCCGCCAGCGCCGGGGAGTTAATTGAAATCTTGTCGGCGCCGAAGGAGAGAATCTGCGCGGCATCGTCAAGAGATTTGATACCGCCGGCAACGCAGAACGGAATATCGATAACCTCCGCGACCCGCGATACCCAGCTCTTATCCACCACCCGGCCATCGCTGGAAGCGGTGATATCGTAGAACACCAGCTCATCGGCGCCTTCGTCGGCATAGCGTTTTGCCAGCGGCACGATATCGCCGATGATTTCGTGATTACGGAACTGAACGCCTTTCACTACCTGGCCGTCGCGCACGTCGAGACAGGGGATTATCCGTTTTGCCAGCATTGAATGGCCTCCGTTACGTTGAATTTATCTTCCAGCAGCGCGCGGCCGACGATCACCCCGCGCACGCCGGTTCCGCGCAGCGCGGCAATATCATTAAGATCGCCGATGCCGCCGGAAGACTGGAACGCCACCTGCGGATAGCGGGCGCACACTTCTTCATACAGCGAGACGTTAGAGCCCGCCAGGGTGCCGTCACGAGAAATATCGGTGCACAGCACGTGCTGCAAGCCTACCGGCAGATAGCTTTCCACCAGCTCTTCGAGGGTCACCCCCGAGTTTTCCTGCCAGCCGCTGACCGCCACCTGTTTATTGCCCTCGGCATCAATGCGCACGTCTAACGCCAGCACCAGATGCTGCGGGCCAAAACGCCGGAACCACTCTTTCACCGTCTCCGGGGATTTGACCGCGGTTGACCCCACCACCACCCGGGCGACGCCGGCGTCCAGCAGGGCGGCCACGTCCTCTTCGCTGCGCACGCCGCCGCCGACCTGCACCGGGACATCCACGCCGGCCACCAGCGTCTTGAGCAGGGCAATCTGGCGTTTCTGCGGATCTTTTGCGCCGGTCAAATCGACCAGATGCAGGACTTCCGCCCCCTGCGCGGCGTAGGACTGCAGGCGCGGCAGCGGGTCGTTGCCGTAATCACGCTGCTGGCCGTAATCGCCCTGATGAAGGCGGACTACCGTGCCGTCAATTAAATCTAAAGCCGGAATGATCATCACATCTCCAGGAAGTTTTTCAGCAGCTGCGCGCCGGCGCTGCCCGAGCGTTCCGGGTGGAACTGCACGCCAAAAAAGTTATCTTTCTGTACCGCTGCGGTGAACGGTTCGCCGTAGTTGCACTGTGCGATGGTGTAAGGGTTCACCGGCATGGCATAACTGTGGACGAAATAGAAATACGCGCCGTCATCGATGCCGCGGAACAGGCGGTTCCCGGCTTTCGGGTACACCCGGTTCCAGCCCATGTGCGGCAGCGGCAGCCCGTGGTCGGCCATTTTCGGCACCTCTTCTTCGATAATGCCCAGCAAATCCACGCCGTTACTCTCTTCGCTGCGCTGTCCCAGCAGCTGCATGCCGAGGCAGATGCCCAGCACCGGCTGGGTACAGGCTTTCACCAGTTCAATCAGCTCGCGCTCGCGCAACTGATCCATCGCCGCCTGGGCGGTGCCAACGCCGGGTAAAAATAATTTATCGGCGCGCAGCACCACATCCGGGTCGCGGCTGACCGCCGGCTCATAGCCGTGACGGCCGATCGCCGACTTGACCGAATTGAGGTTGGCGCAGCCGGTATCGAGGATCACCACGTTCATCACAGCACTCCTTTCGAAGAGGGCAGCGTATCGCCCTGCACGCGAATCGCCTGGCGCAGCGTGCGGCCAAAGGCCTTAAACAGGCTCTCGACGCGGTGGTGGTCGTTCTTGCCCTTGGTTTTCAGGTGCAGGGTCACCGCCATGGTATAGGAGAGCGAGCGGAAGAAGTGTTCCACCATCTCGGTGCTCAGGTCGCCGACGCGCTGATAGGCAAAGTCCGCTTTATATTCGAGGTGCGGGCGCCCGGAGATATCCAGCGCGCAGCGGGCCAGGCATTCGTCCATCGGCAGGACGAAGCCAAAACGATTGATGCCGCGCTTGTCGCCTAACGCCAGACGCAATGCTTCGCCCAGCGCCAGGCCGGTATCTTCCACCGTGTGGTGATCGTCGATATACAGATCGCCGCCGACGTTAATCTCCAGACGGAAACCGCCGTGGGTGGCGATTTGATCGAGCATATGATCGAAGAAACCAACGCCGGTGTGAATTTTGCTGCCGCCTTCGCGGTCCAGCCAGACCTTGACGTCAACCTGGGTCTCTTTGGTATTGCGCTCAACGTGGGCGTAGCGGTCGCGGCGGGTCAGCTGCTCGCAGATGGTCGGCCAGTTCAGCGTCTCACGGTCATAGCGCAGGCCGATGATGCCCATATTGTCCGCCAGCTCAACGTCGGTGGCGCGATCGCCGATGACATAGCTGTGGGCTTTATCCATCACCCCGTCTTCCAGCCACGGCAGCACCAGCTGAGTCTTCGGCTTGCGGCACGCGCAGTTGTCGGCCGGGAGGTGCGGGCAAATCAGCACCTCTTCGAAGTCGACGCCCTGCGAAGAGAACACCTGCATCATCAGGTTATGCGGGCCGTCGAACGCCTCCTGCGGCAGGCTATCGGTCCCCAGACCGTCCTGATTGGTGATCATCACCAGTTTGTAGCCTTCCTGTTGTAATTTCAGCAGGGCCGGGATCACCTGCGGCTCAAAGGCCAGCTTGTCAAAGCGGTCTACCTGAAAATCAACCGGTGGCTCAGAAATCAGCGTACCGTCACGGTCAATAAAGAGAAACTTCTGGGTCATACATTCTCCGCAGTCAAGGCGTCAATCACGCGCTGGCTCTCTGCACGGGTACCGATAGTGATACGCAAACAGCCGCTTAATGAGGGTTGTTTATTTTGGTCTCGTAAGATAATGCCCTGATCCCACAAAGATTTAAACACCGCGCTGGACGCTTTAACGCGCACGAGGAGGTAGTTGGTCTCGGAATCGAAAACCTGCTCAATGCAGGCGATGCCGCGCAGCTGGCTTACCAGGTACGCACGCTCATCGAGGATCTGCGCTACGCGCTCCCGCATCGCGGCAATCCCGGCGGCGTTGAGCGCCTGGGCGGCGATATCGGCCACCGGCGTCGACAGCGGGTAGGGGGCGATGACTTTCAGCAGCAGGCTAATCACCTCGGCGTTCGCCAGGGTAAAGCCGCAGCGCAGCCCGGCGAGGGCAAACGCTTTCGACAGCGTACGCAGCACCACCAGGTGCGGGTAGTCGCTCAGCCAGCCGGCCAGCGTCGCCTGCGGACAGAACTCGATATAGGCTTCATCGGCCACCACAATCGCTTTCCCGCGGGTCATCTCCAGCAGCGTGCGCATATCGTTGGGGTTAATAATCTGCCCGGTCGGGTTGTTCGGGCTGCAGACAAACACCACCTTCACGCCGTCGAGATTCGCGGCGATGCCGGGCAGATCGAGCTGCCAGTCGCTCAGGCTCGGCACCGTCCGGCAGGCCACGCCGATGGTTTCGGCGCTGACGCTATACATCCCATAGGTCGGCGGGCAGTAGAGCACCGCATCCCGCCCCGGTTCGCAGAAGGCGCGGATCAGCAGTTCAATGCCTTCATCGGCGCCGCGGCTGACCAGAACCTGCTCCGGCTTGACGCCGGCATAGCGGGCGTAATTCTCAATCACCGCTTTCGGCTGGCATTCCGGGTAGCGGTTCAGCGTTTGCTGCGTCAGCTGAAATTCGACGGCGGTCGGAAACTCATTGGCGTTCAGCCAGACATCGCCTTTGCCGCCCAGACGGCGAGCAGACTGATAAGGCGTCAGATCGCGCACGTTAGCGCGGGCTAAATCTTCGATGCTCATGCTTGCTCCTTAAGGGCTGCAACGCGCAGCGTAACGGCATTTTTGTGGGCGGTCAGGCGCTCTGCGGCGGCCAGGATCTCGATGGTAGAGGCGAGGGCGGCGAAACCTTCGCGCGACAGCTCCTGCACGGTCATCCGCTTCTGGAAATCCGCCAGGCCAAGGCTTGAGCAGGTTGCGGTATAGCCGTAGGTCGGCAGCACGTGGTTGGTGCCGGAGGCGTAATCGCCGGCGGATTCCGGCGACCAGTCGCCGAGGAACACCGAACCGGCGCTGGTTATGCCGTCGACCAGCTCACGGGCGTTGCGGGTCTGGATAATCAGGTGCTCCGGGCCATACTGGTTGGAAATCTCGACGCACTGGGCAAGATCGCGGGCCACGATGATGCGGCTGGCGGAGAGCGCCTCGCGCGCGGTCTCCGCGCGCGGCAGTTCCGCCAGCTGGCGCTCAACGGCGCGGGCGACCTGCTCGCCCATCGCCGCATCCGGGGTCAGAAGGATAACCTGGGAATCCGGGCCGTGTTCCGCCTGCGACAGCAGATCGGAGGCGACAAAGTCCGGCGTCGCGCCGCTATCGGCAATGACCAGCACCTCTGACGGGCCCGCGGGCATATCGATGGCCGCGCCGTCCAGACGCTGGCTGACCTGGCGTTTGGCTTCGGTGACGAAGGCGTTGCCCGGGCCAAAGATTTTGTCGACTTTCGCCACCGAGTCGGTGCCGAACGCCAGCGCGGCAATCGCCTGCGCGCCGCCGACGTTAAAGATATTGCGCACGCCGCACAGCTGGGCGGCATAGAGGATCTCATCGGCAATCGGCGGCGGAGAGCAGAGCACCACCTGCTGGCAGCCGGCGATCCGCGCCGGAGTCGCCAGCATCAGGACCGTGGAGAACAGCGGGGCGGAACCGCCCGGAATATATAAGCCGACGGAGGCGATAGGCCGGGTCAGCTGTTGGCAGCGTACCCCCGGCAGCGTTTCGACATCCACCGGCGCCAGCTTTTGCGCGTTGTGGAAGGTTTCGATATTTTTTACCGCCACCGCCATCGCCTGTTTCAGCTCATCGCTGAGGCGATCGCCGGCGGCGGCAATCTCTTCGGCGGTGACTTTCAGCGTTTTGACGTCGGTTTTATCAAACTTCGCGCTGTACTCGCGCAGCGCCGCGTCGCCGTTGTTTTTCACGTTATCAAGAATTTCCGCCACCGTACGGCTGATGCTGTCGGATGCGGAGATCGCCGGGCGCATTAAGAGTTGTTGCTGTTGTTCTGCGCTGCAGCTGTTCCAGTCGATGATTGTGTTGAAGCTCATGATCGTTTCCCCCTGTTTAACCCGGTTCCCGGCTTGCGCCGGGCGCGTTGGCTTACTCCATCATCTTCTCGATCGGCAGCACCAGAATCGAGCTGGCGCCCAGCGCTTTCAGTTTTTCCATGGTTTCCCAGAACAGGGTTTCGCTGCTGACCATGTGCATCGCGACGCGCTGTTTATCCCCCGCCAGCGGCAGAATGGTCGGGCGCTCGGCGCCAGGCAGCAGGGCCACTACTTCTTCCAGGCGCTCGGTCGGCGCGTGCATCATGATGTATTTGGATTCGCGCGCCTGAATCACCCCCTGGATACGCGTCAGCAGGCGGTCGATCAGCTGCTGTTTGCCATCGGCCATCTCGCCGTCGCGCTGGATCAGACAGGCTTTGGAACGGAACATCACTTCCACTTCGCGCAGGCCGTTGGCTTCAAGGGTGGCGCCGGTTGATACCAGGTCGCAAATCGCGTCGGCGAGGCCGGCGCGCGGGGCGACTTCAACTGAACCGTTCAGCAGACAGGATTTAAAGGAGATGCCTTTCTGGTCGAGGTAGCGCTTGAGCAGGTGCGGGTAGGAGGTGGCAATGCGTTTGCCATCCAGCGCCGCCGGGCCGTCCCAGCGTTCATCCGCCGGAGTCGCCAGCGACAGGCGGCAGCCGCCAAAATCCAGGCGACGCAGGGTGAAGTAGCGCGGGTCTTCGCCCTGAGCGCGGCGGCTCAGCAGCTCTTCTTCCAGCACGTTCTCGCCGATGATGCCGAGATCCACCACGCCGTCCATAATCAGCCCCGGGATATCGTCATCACGCACGCGCAGAATATCGATCGGCATATTTTCCGCCAGCGCAATCAGGCGCTGGGTGTGCAAATTCACTTTGATGCCGCAGCGGCTGAGTAATTCGCGTGAATCTTCGCTTAAACGCCCTGATTTCTGAATAGCTATGCGTAAACGGCTGTTGTCTAACATTCTTATTTCCTCTTAATTCCTGTCTGAATCTGGCCGAATTTGGTTCAAAAAAAAAGCCCCCGGAAGTAAATCTTCCGGGGGCTCTATTCGCGCTCATGCACCTCTGGAAGATCTAAACGTCTTCCAGCACACATCGCCTGAAAGACTAGTCAGGATGATGGTGATGATGGTGGTGTTTAAATTGAACGCGGTTCATAAAATTCTCTTTGAATGACTATGCATTTGATGCCTTTTAACCTAAACCACTTCAAGCGCAGAAAGCAAGGGCTTTTTACTATCATTAATTCATTTCATATTCACTGAAGAAATTGTCAGTTGCCGCCGGCTGGCGTAGCCTTAAGTCAGCACAGCGAAAGAGTCAGGAGCCAGGGTATGAAAAAGGTCGCAATTGTCGGTTTAGGATGGCTGGGGATGCCACTTGCCCTGTCATTAAGCGCACGCGGATGGCAGGTTACCGGCAGTAAAACCACCGAGGATGGCGTGGAGGCGGCGCGGATGTGCGGTATCGAAAGCTATCCGTTACGCCTGGAGCCGCAGCTGGTTTGTGATACCGAAGATCTGGATGCGTTAATGAACGTCGATGCGCTGGTGATCACGCTGCCGGCCCGCCGCACCGGGCCGGGGGAAGAGTTTTATCTGCAGGCGGTGCAGGAGCTCGTCGATACCGCTCTGGCCCATCATATACCGCGGATCATTTTTACCAGTTCGACCTCCGTCTACGGCAATGCCAGCGGTACGCTGAAAGAGAATTCGCCGCGCGACCCGCAAACCGCCAGCGGCAGGGTACTGAAAGAACTGGAGGACTGGCTGCATAACCTCCCCGGGACCTCGGTGGATATTTTGCGTCTGGCCGGGCTGGTGGGGCCATCCCGCCATCCGGGGCGCTTCTTTGCCGGGAAATCCGCGCCGGATGGTCAGCATGGCGTGAATCTGGTCCATCTGCAGGATGTCATTGCGGCGATCGAACTGCTGCTGCAGGCCCCGAAGGGTGGACACATCTATAATATATGTGCGCCCAAACATCCGGCGCGCGGCGTTTTCTACCCGCAAATGGCCCGCGAACTCGGCCTGCCCGCCCCGGTGTTTGCTGATAATCCCGCCGGCGGCACGGGTAAGCTTATCGATGGCAACCGTATCTGCTACGAACTGGGGTTTGAGTATCAGTACCCCGATCCGCTGGTGATGCCGATGGAGTAATCCGCCAGCGGGAAATCGCGTACCTAAGGGGGGGCGATGAAACCACTGCTGGATGTCCTCGTTATTCTTGATGCGCTGGAAAAAGAGGGGAGCTTTGCCGCAGCCTCGGCAAAGCTCTATAAAACGCCTTCTGCGCTGAGCTATACCATCCACAAGCTGGAAAGCGATCTTAATATCCAACTGCTTGACCGCAGCGGTCATCGTGCGCGCTTTACCCCTACCGGGCAGATGCTGCTGGAAAAGGGGCGGGAAGTGCTGCATACCGCCCGCGAGCTGGAGCTACAGGCGGTTAAGCTACATCAGGGCTGGGAAAATGCGCTGGTGCTGGCCGTAGATAGTGCCTTTCCTTTCTTTTTACTGCCGCCTCTGGTTAGTCAGTTCTATCAGCAGCACACGCTGGCGCAGCTGCGCTTTCTCCGCGCCAGGGCGGCTACCGGCTGGGATGCGCTGCTGGAGGGGCGAGCGGATATGGTGCTGGGGGCGTTAAGCGACCCTCCATCGCTCGGCGGCTACGGTTTCAGCCTGCTGGGCGAACTGGAGCATGTTTTTGTCGTGGCGCCGGGACATCCGCTGGCGCAGATGGACGCGCCGCTGAGCTGGCGGGTGATGAAGCGTCATCGGGCAATCGTCAGCGGGGGAAGCTGGCCGGCGGTCGGTGAGCAGGAGCAGCTGGCGACGTTTGATTTCTCCGGCCAGTTAATGCTGATCTCCGCCGGGCTCGGCTGGGGATATGTCCCGCGCTATCTGGCGCAGGCGCAGCTGGATAGCGGCGAGCTTATCGAGAAGGCGGTTGCCTCGCATGCGCCTTTGCATCGGGCGTGGCTGGGCTGGAATGAAGACAGCGCCGGGCGCTCCTGCGCCTGGTGGCGCAGCGAGATTTTAGCAAATAATGCTATCCACACGATCTACAATACTAAAATTGCATAAATATTAATCGGTTAAATAATTGTAGCGCTGATTTGCTGCTGCAACATCTTGTCATCCAGCCAGAAAATGTTGCAAAATACGCGGCCTGAAAAATAGAAACTAGCCGACGCTTTTTTAAAGCGTCGGTTATTTTTTTGCTTTTAAGACACATCATTCAATACCAAGAGGCCGGGCTTCGTACCGGATAGATATTTACTAAAAACCGACAGTCGTTGTCGCTGAGGAATACACTGAAATGGGGCAATTTTTTGCTTACGCGATGGCCTTCGCCGTAAAAGGGGATAACCACCATGTCGCATAACGCTACTCCAAACACCTCTCGCGTGGAATTACGTAAAACGCTTACGTTGATTCCGGTTGTAATGATGGGCCTGGCCTATATGCAGCCGATGACGCTGTTCGATACGTTTGGTATCGTCTCTGGTTTGACCGACGGTCACGTCGCGACGGCCTACGCCTTCGCGTTGATCGCGATTCTCTTTACGGCGCTGAGCTACGGTAAACTGGTGCGTCGTTTCCCGTCAGCGGGTTCCGCTTACACCTACGCCCAGAAATCCATCAGCCCGGCGGTTGGCTTTATGGTGGGCTGGTCATCGCTGCTGGACTACCTGTTCATGCCGATGATCAACATTCTGCTGGCGAAAATTTATTTTGAAGCGCTGGTGCCTTCCGTACCATCGTGGATTTTCGTTGTCGCGCTGGTGGCCTTTATGACCATCTCTAACCTGCGCAGCATCAAGACCGTGGCGAACTTCAACACCCTGATCGTTATCCTGCAGATGGGGATCGTGGCGGTGATTGTTGGCCTGA
>NZ_JBJDNH010000027.1:0-18267 GCF_044900465.1 Klebsiella sp. NPDC088457
CGACATTATGGCTGCCATCGGGCGGCCTTTTTTATTACTGAGGGTAAGAGAATGCAGAAAGCAAAAGAAACAGTACTCGTTCTTCGTACTTGCAACGCCGACATGTCGGCTTACGGCGGCTTTGTCTGGCCTAAATCTGGCTTTGTTAAGGCTCCTGACTGGAAAAATACGACAGAATGCGGCAACGGTCTTCACGGCCTGCTGTGGGGTGAAGGATCAGCCGGATACCTCAGCGAGAGCGACGATGCAAACTGGATGGTTTGTGAGGTGGAAAAGGATTTGGTCGTCGACCTTGAAAACAAAGTGAAGTTTCCCGAGGCCAACGTCGTTTACTGCGGCGAGCGTGATGGGGCCATTAATTACCTGATGGATAACGGCGGTAAAGGCTGTGCGATCGTGTACAGCACCCTGACCGGCGGCGATTACAGCACCCTGACCGGCGGCTATGGCAGCACCCTGACCGGCGGCTATGGCAGCACCCTGACCGGCGGCGAAAACGCCACGCTCATTTTTAAACGCTGGAACGGCAAGCGTTACAAATTCTACATCGCCTATGTCGGCGAAGATGGAATTAAAGAGAGCACGGCTTATCGGTTGAATACCGCAGGTGAATTTGAGGAGTGCGCAGAATGATCCGCGAAGAAGACAAGCCTGCATGGCGTAATTTTTGGTTAAAGGTCGTTCCGTTTTTGATTGCAGTCGTCGCTGTCAGCGTTCAGTGCTGGGGTGGCAAATGAGCAAACAAGGCATTCGTTCACTGATTTATTGCCTGCTGGTCTGCGGCGTTATCTGGGCAGCGGCGATTATCAAAATTCTGCACGTTACGGGGGTGTTCAATGGCTAAAGCAATTCCAAACAACGGACGCGCCGTGATGATGCGCAATAACCGCACCGGCGCAGCCTGGCTTGTCAGCTTCGACTACCGCGACGGCAGCTACTGGCACGAGCCACAAGGCAATCTGCGCCACATTCGCCGGCCATACGCATCACGAAGCGTCGAGCCAAACCTGGTACCCGCCGGGACGCATTAACCCGCGCATATCAGCGCACGAATTTAACTGAGCTATCAGGCGGCCTTTATCGCGCCGGGATTCTTACAACCTTTTGGAGGATGAAATGTTACCAGTCGAACTCGCAAGAACGCCAAAAGAAAGCCGGATCAAGCGTGCCGCGCATCTCGCTGAGGCACGCTACTGGAAGGTTTGCGGAAACCGTCGCATGAAGCAATTGGCCCTGCAGCTGGCCCGCAATGAGCGGATGAACAATTTCTACTTCCTCGGCGAAGCGCCGTTCTGAGGTCAATCATGGAAACCAAAAAAGTCTATGCAGCCATCAGCGCTGTCGCTGGCGAGCTGGCAGAAAAAGGAATCAGCAAGGGCAGAAAGCAAGGGAGCCAGGTCAACTATGCGTTTAGGGGTATTGATGACGTTTACAACGCGCTGGCCCCTGCCCTGGTTAAACACAAACTGCTGATCCTTCCTCGTTGCACTGAGCGTACATCGTGCGAAAGAACCAGCAAAAACGGCGGCGCCCTGTTTTATATCACTGTCCGTGCTGAGTTCGACTTTGTCAGCACCGAGGACGGCAGCCTGCACACCGTTGTTACTTACGGCGAGGCGATGGACAGCGGCGATAAAGCGACGAATAAGGCCATGTCGATTGCCTACAAATACGCAGCGTTTCAGGCGTTCTGCATCCCGACCGAGGAAACGACTGCTGACCCTGATTATGAGCAGCATCAGGTTAATCCTGCAGACGCCGATAAAGTTCTCGCTGACTTCACTCAGTATGCGGGCTCTGAGAACGATCCTAAAGCCCTACAAGCCAGCTATGCGAAAGCATGGGGGCTTCTCGATGGATTCCCTGAGCATCAGACTAAATGCAAAGACGTTATCGACCTGAAAGCAGGAACGATGATGATCAGGAGGAACTTCACGCCCACCAATGAATTTACTATGCCAAAAACTAAAGCAGGTACAAACAGGGTTGTTTTCCTGATTGAACCAGCAATAGAAGCACTCCGCAGCCAGGCAGAGATGACAAGGTTTGGTAAACAGCATAAAGTAGAAGTAAACCTACGGGAGTACGGGCGAAAGGAAAAGCACGAATGTACGTTTGTGTTTGACCCACGTCTAACAGGGAGAAACTACCTTGCAGGAGACCATTATGCGGTCGGGTCGATAAAGAAAATTTGGGATGCTCATATTAAGCGGGCCGGTCTGAGACACCGAAACGCTTATCAGACGAGACATACTTACGCTTGTTGGTCGCTGTCAGCTGGAGCAAACCCAAACTTCATCGCCACGCAAATGGGCCACGCCGATGCACAGATGGTTTACAAGGTTTATGGGAAATGGATGGCAGAGAAAAACACGGAACAGGTGGCGCTTTTGAACCAGAAACTATCTGATTTTGCCCCATCCCTGCCCCACGATGAAGTGATGAATGGATAATATATTGATATATCATTATGTTACATATCAACATGCTACATATTGATAACACAAGAGGCACGAAATGCACTCGACCCGGCGCAAAGCTTGTGGTGTGATCCCTGTTCAATATATTAAACTAGGCCTCGCAAATGACCGTCAGCGTCGCCATCGACCGTCACTGCGGGACAGAGTCGGGTAATAAAGGTATACTCCGCCTCCTTTTTTCTGCTTCGGTTTTGATGGAAACGCTCCAGTGAGAGGACGCTACTGCGCACCATGACACAATTCACTTCTCCTGTACTGCACTCGCTGCTTGATACGGATGCTTACAAGCTGCATATGCAGCAGGCTGTCTTCCACCGCTATCACGACGTACACGTTGCGGCGGAGTTCCGCTGCCGCGGGGACGATCTGCTCGGTATCTACGCCGATGCAATTCGCGAGCAGGTGGAAACCATGCGTGACCTGAAGCTGCAGGACGATGAATATCAGTGGTTGTCCACCCTGCCGTTCTTTTCTCAGGACTATCTCGACTGGCTACGTGATTTCCGCTATGACCCGCAGCAGGTCATCGTCAGCAACGACAACGGCAAGCTGAATATCCGCCTGTCCGGCCCCTGGCGTGAAGTCATTATGTGGGAAGTGCCGCTGCTGGCAGTCATTAGCGAGCTGGTCCATCGCTACCGCTCGCCCGAAATCAGCGTCGATTTAGCGCTCGACACGCTTGAGCGCAAGCTCGCCGACTTCGCACATATCACGGCGGACCTCGATCTGAGTCGCTTCCGTCTGATGGACTTCGGCACCCGCCGACGCTTCTCCCGTGAAGTGCAGCAGGCCATTGTTGCACGTTTACAGCAGGAGCCGTGGTTTAGCGGCACCAGCAACTACGATCTGGCTCGCCGCCTGAATCTGACGCCAATGGGTACCCAGGCGCATGAATGGTTCCAGGCGCATCAGCAAATCAGCCCCAATTTAGCCAGCAGCCAGCGCGCGGCCCTGGCGGCCTGGCTGGAAGAGTATCCCGATCGGCTCGGCATCGCCCTGACTGACTGTATTACCATGGATGCCTTCCTGCGCGACTTCGGTCCGGAGTTCGCCAGCCGTTATCAGGGTCTGCGCCACGATTCCGGCGACCCGTTTGAATGGGGTGAGAAAGCCATTGCCCATTATCAGAAACTGGGTATCGACCCGATGAGTAAAGTACTGGTCTTTTCCGATAATCTCGATCTGGCGAAAGCGGTTGATTTGTATCGCCACTTCTCTTCGCGGATCAATCTCAGCTTTGGCATCGGTACCCGTTTAACCTGCGACATCCCCCAGGTTAAACCGCTCAATATCGTTATAAAACTGGTGGAATGCAATGGAAAACCGGTCGCCAAGCTCTCCGACAGTCCGGGCAAAACCATCTGCCACGATAAAGCATTCGTGCGCGCGCTGCGTAAAGCCTTCGATCTGCCGCCGGTGAAAAAGGCCAGTTAATCACCATAAGGAGCCGTTCTGGCTCCTTGTTCTTTATTTATTTCCGAAAACTCTCTCTCCCGGTGCGAAATCTACTTGTCTGATGGAAGATGACAGGTAACATAGATATCCCCCGATTGCCGGGGGATATCGATTTTTTTATTGGACTACGAATAGAGAGACTATTATGAGCGTTGTGCCTGTAGCCGACGTACTCCAGGGCCGTGTTGCCGTTGACAGCGAAGTCACCGTGCGCGGATGGGTACGTACCCGCCGAGATTCAAAAGCTGGCTTTTCCTTCCTGGCCGTCTATGACGGTTCCTGCTTTGATCCTGTACAGGCCGTTATTAATAATTCTCTGCCCAATTACAATCAGGAAGTACTGCGCCTGACCACCGGCTGTTCGGTCATCGTTACGGGTAAAATCGTGGCGTCCCAGGGTCAGGGTCAGAGTTTTGAAATCCAGGCCAGCCATGTTGAAGTGACCGGTTGGGTAGAAGATCCGGATACCTATCCGATGGCCGCTAAACGCCACAGCATCGAGTATCTGCGTGAAGTCGCGCACCTGCGTCCGCGTACCAATCTGATTGGCGCCGTCGCCCGCGTTCGTCATACCCTGGCACAGGCGCTGCATCGTTTCTTTGACGAGCAGGGCTTCTTCTGGGTTTCTACGCCGCTGATTACCGCATCGGATACCGAAGGCGCTGGCGAAATGTTCCGCGTATCGACGCTGGATCTGGAGAACCTGCCGCGTAACGATCTGGGCAAAGTGGATTTCGATAAAGATTTCTTCGGCAAAGAGTCGTTCCTGACCGTATCCGGCCAGTTGAACGGCGAAACCTATGCCTGCGCGCTGTCGAAAATTTATACCTTCGGCCCAACCTTCCGTGCTGAAAACTCTAACACCAGCCGTCACCTCGCGGAATTCTGGATGCTGGAGCCGGAAGTGGCCTTTGCGAACCTCAACGATGTCGCCGGCCTGGCTGAAGCCATGCTGAAGTACGTCTTCAAAGCGGTACTGGAAGAGCGGGCGGATGACATGAAATTCTTCGCCGAGCGCGTCGATAAAGAAGCCGTTTCTCGTCTGGAACGCTTTATTAATGCCGACTTCGCTCAGGTTGATTACACCGACGCGGTGACGATTCTGGAGAACTGCGGCAAGCCGTTTGAAAACCCGGTCTACTGGGGTGTGGATCTCTCTTCCGAGCATGAGCGCTATCTGGCCGAAGAGCACTTCAAAGCGCCGGTGGTGGTGAAAAACTACCCGAAAGACATTAAGGCCTTCTATATGCGCCTTAACGAAGACGGTAAAACCGTCGCGGCAATGGATGTCCTGGCGCCGGGCATCGGTGAAATCATCGGCGGCTCTCAGCGTGAGGAACGTCTGGACGTGCTGGACGCGCGCATGGCGGAAATGGGTCTTAATAAAGAAGACTACTGGTGGTACCGCGACCTGCGTCGTTACGGCACCGTACCACACTCCGGCTTCGGGCTGGGCTTTGAACGTCTGATCGCCTACGTCACCGGCGTACAGAACGTGCGTGATGTGATTCCGTTCCCGCGTACGCCGCGTAGCGCCACATTCTGATTGTTTTTTCTGATCATCGCCAAGGGCCAGCGTAAGCTGGCCTTTTTTTATGTCAATTAATGTTAACGAATACTAATAAATTTAAACATCAACCCTTCAAGTTCACATTTATGTTACTCACTATTTCGCCCCCTCCACAGCCGACAAATCGCATCTTATGTTCATATATTGGCGAAATGCCTGATTATTCTGTTCATTTTTTAAGCACCCACCGCACAAGGTGTGAAGACAAAAGCTGAGCGAAAAAAAAGCGAAATGCAGACATAAAATGCACAAAAGCCGCCTTATCTAAATTAATCATAATTAATTCATATAGATATATAAGGTTAGTTTATTTTACGAGCAAACCGGAACGGAATTTTGATTGAGTTCACAAAGTTCCTAAAAATACATATTTTGTTACATACATTTTCGTATTGTTACTCATATGCGACATTGGTAGCATTTTCCGGCTAGCGAAACGGTGGCGTGGATGGAAAGATGCCTTCAGACACCAAACTATCATCAATAGTTCTGTAAATTTTTATTGACGGAATTTATTGGCGGCAGTGGCAAGTGTTCATATAAAAATATTAATGAGGGTAATAAATAATGATGAAGCGCAATATTCTGGCAGCGGTGATCCCTGCCCTGCTGGTAGCCGGCGCAGCAAACGCTGCGGAAATCTATAACAAAGACGGCAACAAGCTCGATCTGTACGGCAAAACCGTAGGTCTGCATTATTTCTCTGATAACAAAGATAATGACGGCGACCAAACCTATGCCCGTTTGGGTTTTAAAGGGGAAACGCAGATCAACGACCAGCTGACCGGTTACGGCCAGTGGGAATATAACTTCCAGGGTAATAATACGGAAGGTAGCGACGCTCAGACCGGTAACAAAACCCGTCTGGCCTACGCCGGTCTGAAATTCGGCGATGCAGGCTCCTTCGACTACGGTCGTAACTACGGCCTGGTTTATGACGCCATCGGCGTAACCGATATGCTGCCTGAGTTTGGCGGCGACACCGGCCCTAGCGATAACTTCTTCGCCGGTCGTACCGGTGGCCTGGCAACCTACCGTAACAGCAACTTCTTCGGTCTGGTTGACGGTCTGAACTTCGGCGTACAGTACCTGGGTAAAAACGAGCACGCAGATAACCCGTCCCGTGCGAACGGTGATGGCTGGGCAACCTCTCTGAGCTATGAAGTCGATGGCTTCGGCATTGTCGGCGCTTACGGCGCAGCAGACCGTACCGACGGACAGCAGGCTCTGGCACGCGGCAAAGGCGATAAAGCTGAGCAGTGGGCAACCGGCCTGAAATACGATGCGAACAATATCTACCTCGCAGCCCTGTACGGCGAAACCCGCAATGCGACCCGCATTACGGATGGCTTTGCCAACAAAACTCAGGACTTCTCCGTCGTTGCGCAGTATCAGTTCGATTTCGGCCTGCGTCCGTCCATCGCTTACTACAAATCTAAAGCGAAAAATATTGAAGGCGGCATTGGCGATGAAGATTACATCAACTACATCGACGTCGGCGCGACCTACTACTTCAACAAAAACATGTCCACCTATGTTGACTATCAAATCAACCAGATTGACAGCGACAACAAGCTGGGCGTGAACTCCGACGACACCGTCGCCGTGGGTATCGTTTACCAGTTCTAATCTGCAGTACACCCCTTCGTGATATGCCTAAAAAGCAGGACTTCGGTCCTGCTTTTCTCTATTCCTGAGATAAAGATCGTAACTTTCGAAAACCTTCGCGCTTTTTGTCGCAAACGGTTGGCAATTAGTTCATCTGCCGTTACCCTGATAGCGGAATTCCCTTCAGTAATCACAATGGAACCTCGTCATGTTTGAGAACATTACTGCCGCCCCTGCCGACCCTATTCTGGGCCTGGCCGATCTGTTTCGTGCCGATGACCGCCCTACCAAAATTAACCTCGGGATTGGTGTTTACAAAGATGAAACGGGTAAAACCCCGGTCCTGACCAGCGTAAAAAAAGCAGAGCAGTATCTGCTGGAAAATGAAACCACCAAAAACTATCTCGGTATCGATGGTATTGCGGAATTTGGTCGCTGCACTCAGAAGCTGCTGTTCGGTAAAGGCAATGCGATTATCAACGATAAGCGCGCCCGTACCGCACAGACGCCTGGCGGTACCGGTGCCCTGCGCGTTGCCGCGGATTTCCTCGCGAAGAATACCGACGTTAAGCGCGTTTGGGTGAGCAATCCGAGCTGGCCGAATCACAAAAGCGTGTTCAATTCCGCGGGTCTGGAAGTCCGTGAATATGCCTATTACGATGCCGCCAACCACGCGCTCGACTTTGACGGTCTGCTGGCAAGCCTCAATGAGGCGCAGGCCGGTGACGTGGTTCTGTTCCATGGCTGCTGCCATAACCCAACCGGTATCGATCCGACGCTGGAGCAGTGGCAACAGCTGGCGCAGCTGTCCGTCGAAAAAGGCTGGCTGCCGCTGTTCGATTTTGCCTACCAGGGTTTTGCCCGTGGTCTGGAAGAGGATGCTGAAGGGCTGCGCGCGTTTGCCGCGCTGCATAAAGAGCTGCTGGTGGCCAGCTCCTACTCGAAGAACTTCGGTCTGTACAACGAGCGCGTCGGCGCCTGCACGCTGGTGGCTGGCGACCAGGAAACCGTTGACCGCGCGTTCAGCCAGATGAAATCCACCATCCGGGCAAACTACTCCAACCCGCCGGCGCACGGTGCTTCGGTGGTGGCGACGATTCTCAGCAACGACGCGCTGCGCGCTATCTGGGAACAAGAGCTGACCGATATGCGCCAGCGTATTCAGCGCATGCGTCTGCTGTTCGTGAATACCCTGCAGGAAAAAGGGGCCACTCGCGACTTCTCTTTCATCATCAAGCAAAACGGGATGTTCTCGTTCAGCGGCCTGACCAAAGAGCAGGTGCTGCGTCTGCGTGAAGAGTTCGGGGTCTACGCCGTGGCTTCCGGGCGTATCAACGTCGCCGGTATGACGCCAGACAACATGGCGCCGCTGTGTGAAGCGATTGTCGCCGTGCTGTAATAGCCTCGCTGGCAAAAAATAAAGGCCGCTTGCGCGGCCTTGTTTATATTTTCCGTCGAGGAGCATTACCAGACGGGCATTTCATCCTGCAGGAAAGGGTTATGCAGACGCTCATAGCCCAGCGTCGACATCGGCCCGTGACCGGGAATAAACGTCACATCATCGCCTAAAGGCAGTAATTTGCGCTTAATCGCATCAATCAGCTGACCGTGGTCGCCGCGCGGGAAGTCGCTGCGCCCTACTCCACCTTTGAAAATGACGTCGCCGGAAACCAGCAGCCGGGATGCCGGATCAAAAAAGACCACGTGCCCTGGCGTGTGCCCGGGACAGTGCAGCACCTGCAGAGCAACATTCCCTACGCTGACCACATCGCCTTCATTGAGCCAGCGGTCCGGCTGCAATGGCTGACAATCTTCCAGACCAAACATCCGACTTTGCGCCGGCAGCCCTTCCAGCCAGAACCGATCTTCTTCTTCCGGCCCGATAATCGGCACACCATAATGCTGTGCCAGCTCGGCCGCCGCACCGACATGATCGAGATGACCGTGGGTGAGCAAAATCTGCATCAGGCTGACGCCCTCTGCCGCTACTTCCTGTTTGATTCGCTCAGCGTCACCGCCAGGATCGACCAGCGCTGCAAGCCGGGTTTGTTCGCACCAGATTAAAGAACAGTTCTGAGCAAACGCGGTAACCGGAATAATACGATAGTTCATGATGCTCCTTTCGTTACCAGTGCCTTACCGGACCGGTATCAATATGCACAAAGTTGCTACGTGGGTAGTATCCTACACCACCTGCGCCCATAGATAACGCCGCTTTGCGAACATTGCTTAACGAAATGCCTTCAATATGGAAATCCATTGCCTGCCCCCTGGTGTGATAGCTATGTTTCGCTACACCACGGCTTCGTGCACGAAGTTCATCGTTGGTATCGAGGGAACGATAGCCAGAGATGAGCTGGACAGGTTTATTCGTGCCAAGCAATCCCTGCAGACGATAGAGGTGATCGAACAAACTCGGATCGATGGGCTTAATTTTATTCGCGCGGAAATCACGGAAAAAATGGTTAAGCCTTGCTAATTCATCCTGAATATAGCCTCTGCCATCGAAAAACTCCGCCTTGAGTGATTCACCAGTATGCAGGTTATTCAGCGTCAAAATACGCGGTCGGGGGGTCGAGAGGGTGGCAAATGCCGGCGCAGGCAGAATGGCGGCGGCACCGAGCGCAGCCCCACCTAACGCCAGCAATTTGCGGCGATTAGCGTCAAATTTGTCCATGATAATCAGGTCTACAAGTAAATGAATCGAATATATGCACTTCTGGCGCACGAAAGGCACCTTACCGGGCATTATTGCCAACGTCAAGGTAGCCTAACCCCAGTAAATACAGGCTCTGTAGAGGAACAGAGCCTGTTTTCACCCACAGTTAGGACAACGAAATGGGGTGAACTACTTCATTTACCTGATTAATTGTTCAGCTTTCGCCAAAATTTGTGCGCCAGATCGCGCGGTGAGATCGTAATTGTAAATATCTGTACGATATTGCATGCGGCCGTCGCTGCCAACGAAGGCGGTTAAATAATAGAGATTCACCGGGATATTCTGCCGGATATTCACATACCGCGTATCGCCCTGCTTAAGCGCATCGGAAATCCGCGTATCGTTCCAGCCGGCATCCTGCAGCAGCATATTCGCCAGTTCAGAAGCTTTATTGACCCGCACACAGCCGGAGCTTAACGCGCGCACGTCTTTCTGGAACAGATTGTGGTTCGGCGTATCGTGCAGATAGATAGCATCGGAGCTGGGCATATTGAACTTATAACGCCCCAGCGAGTTACGTGCCCCCGGCGCCTGCTGGAAGCGGAACGGGAGATTGTTCTCGGTGATCGTTGACCAATCAATGCGCCAGGGATCGAGGGCCTCTTTGCTGTTCCAGCCGCGCATTACCGTATAGCCATGTTGCTCAAGATAGCCTGGATTATTACGCACCTTCGGCAGGATATCTTTGCGCGCCAGCGTCGGCGGCACATTCCACGGCGGATTCACCACCACATTATTTAACGCGCTGCTCATCATCGGCGTTTTACGATCCGGGCGCCCGACGATCACTCGCGATGCCAGCACCTGACTGCCGTCCTGATAATAGACCAGCGAAAAGGCCGGAATATTCACCATGATCCCGGTGGAGAGCTTGCCCGGCAGCAGGCGTAAACGCTGGATGTTCAGCGCCAGCACCCCGGCGCGCTGCGCCGCGGAAACGTTCAGCAGGTCGCGCGTGGAGGCGCCAATGACGCCATCGGCACCCAGCCCTTGCCACGCCTGAAAGCGCTTAACGCCCGCAACAAGCTGGCGATCGTAAACGCCGCGCGCAGCCGTTTTATTTTTCTTCCCCGCCGACGGGCTGACGACGTCCCCCGGCAAAGCTATCTTCTCAGCGTCATCCAGCATGCCGGTACGTTGTAAAATCTCACGCAGCGCGCCGATATCGTTGCTCCACTCGCCAGGACGTAGCGATGCGGTACTGGTCAGTTGCGGCCACGGACGCGAATCCGCCACCAACGACAGCAGCGCCTGATGCATCGCCGCATATTGCGTATGGTGCGGCGCCAGTCCGGCAATAAACTGCGGCAGTGAACCGTCATCCAGCGCCAGCTGCCACTGGTTGATGACCGACAGCGGCGGCGTCGACATGGTGTAAGGTCTGGAGCTATACAGCCAGCGGTTCCCCTGAACCGGAATGCCGCTGATAAAGTGCAGATAGCCCATCATAGCATCGGAAAGCACGACATCACGCGCCATACCGCTCACCGCCGGATCGGTGAGCAGGCTTACCCAGGTGGTGAACTGCGGCTGGAAACCGGCAATCGCGACTTCGGCCAGCTGCTGCTGGAACGCCTGCACCGCCTCGCGGTTCTCCCACATCGGCTTCATATCCCTGGCCGCGTACAGCGACACCAGAGGATTCATAAACACCGGCTGATAACCCGCCGGCAGTAGTGCGGTAATATCGGCACGACTTTTCGCTGCCGCATCGGTAGCCAGCGGCTGCTCGCCGGCCATTTTCGCGACCGTCGCAGACTGACCCGCGCTTTGGCTCAGCGCAGAAGACAGTTCACCAATCGTGGCGGAACTGTCGGCAGGTACCACTTCAGGCTCTTCGGCCTGGACATTGAACAGTGGAGCAAATGCAAAAGCCAGGCTCAAACTCAGCGCTGACCATTGACGACCATACCGTTTTTTTAGCAACATCCCTTGCCCCCTGTTAACACATTGCCACCCACAAAAATGGGGCTTACTCACAGTATATAAAGGCGTAAACGCTTTTGCCTTACCAAATGTAAAGAAGTTTAAAGATTATACAACCTTACCCTACCAATTGGATAACAAAAAGGGCGACACATTGTCGCCCTTTTCTCCGCTGATTCACCGCCCGTTAAGAGGCGTCAGCCGTTCCCGGCAACGTTTCCGGCAGCTGAGCGGCGAAACCGCGCAGGCCGACGACGTGAACGTGTTCATGGTTATTAAACACTTTACGCACCAGTTTATAGGTGGTGCCTTTTTCCGGGCTGATATTTTCCGGCGCCGCGATAATCAGCTGCATCTCCAGACGTTCGCACAGCTCAAACAGCGTGGCGATGGATCGGGCATCGAGGCGCGCCGCTTCATCAAGGAACAGCAGACGGCACGGCGAAAGATCTTTGCCGCGCAGGCGACGTGATTCATCCTCCCAGCTCTGCACCACCATCACCAGGATCGACATCCCGGTCCCGATAGCCTCACCGGTTGACAGCGCGCCGGACTCAGCGCGCAGCCAGCCGTCGGAGCCGCGGTTAACCTCAACTTCCATTTCCAGATAGTTGCGGTAGTCGAGCAGCTCTTCGCCGATGGTTTGCGGCGTCCGTTGTCCCATATCGATCTGCGGATTCAGGCGCTGATAGAGCTTCGCCAGCGCTTCAGAGAAGGTCAGACGATTGCTGTTGAACAGGTCCTGATGCTGTTCATGCTGCTCGGACAGCACATCCAGCAGCGTCGAGTGGGTTTCCCGCACGTTGACGTTCAGCCGCACGCTGTTGACCTGGCCGAAGGAGACGCTCTGCAGTCCCTGGTTGAGCATACGAATACGGTTCTGCTCGCGCTGGATAGTCTTGCGGATGATATTGGCGACGCTGCGGGAGCTGATCGCCAGCTTCTGTTCGCGGTTGGTCAACTCTTCCGTCAGGCGGCTAAGCTCGATTTCCATCTGCTCAATCGCCTCAACCGGATCGTCGGTACGGATAATGTCCTGACGAATACGCTCGCGCAGATGCTGATAAACGGCAACGAAGAACTGAATTTTACGCTCAGGACGCTTCGGATCTTCTGAGACGCGCAGCACGTCGCGCAGATGTTCGTTATCCGCCACCGCCAGACGCAGCGCACCGAGCGCCTTATCCGACATCGAACGCAGCTCATCGGCCGAGAGATAGGCCAGCTCGCGGCGATGCAGGCGGCGCTCGACGCCATTATCTTTCACCAGACGCATGACCGCGCACCAGCCCGCCTTGGCGCTAACCACCTGCTCACGCATTTCGCAATAGTCGCGTTCGAGCTTACGCAGCTTGCGGGTCAGGTTGTCCATTTCCGCTTCACAGAAGGTCAGCGCTTTTTCCAGCTGATTGCGGCGGGCGCGGTTGTTGCTTAACTGGCTATGCAGCTCATCGCGACGCGCGCGCGCGCGCTCTTCCGCGCCGCTATCGGCCCGTACGCCGATATCCTGCAGCTCTTTATACAGATCGCCCAGCAGCTCTTTTTTGGTGTCATACGAACTTTTTAGCGACGCCAGCACCTGATTGTACTGGTTCAGCTGCGCCGTATGAGTACGCGTCGCGTCGCGGGCGCGGCTACGTTCCGTTTCCGCCTGCTCCAGACGCTGGCGCAGTTTTTCGTTGAGATCGCTGTTGCCGCTGAGCATTTCCGCCGAATCGGAGTAGCTGAAGTGCGCGCGGCGCTGCACCACTTCGCTCAGCGCAAACGCCTGCTGACGCGCATCGCGCTGCGTCTGCTGCGAGTAAGCATAATCTTCTTTCAGCTGTTCGAACTGTTCCGGGTCGCTCTGCAGCACCGAAACGATCGGCTCCAGCTTCGCCAGCTGGTTGCCATACTGCTGAATAAAGCGCGCCGCTTCCTGAGCCTCATCCAGACGCTCCTGAATTTCATCCACGCGGTCGGCCAGCGTATCGTCCGCCAGCAGGTTGAGACGCGGTAACAGACGGTTCAGCGCCGAAACGCCCTCTTTCGCCTGCTCAAACTGCACCCGGTTCTGCTGGTTATCGCTTTCGTGCGCGCTAAGCGCCCGCTCCAGCTCGCCGCGACGGCCGTTCAGTTTACGGATTTCTTCTTCCGGGTCATCCTCGAAGGCCACCGCCAGATGGCTGCCGATAAAGCGGCTGAACGCCTGATGCTGACGTTGAGTTTTCTGAACGTCAAACGAGAGGGTGGCAAAACGCTCTGACAGCTCTTCACGCTCGGCGTGCAGGCTCTCAATGCGGCTTTCACGCGCGGCGCGGCCAAACAGCGGCAGCGTCGGGAAACGCGAATAGCGCCACTGACGATCCGCTACCTTCACAACCACCGCTTTTTCCAGCTCATCAACGCTGAATACGCTGTCATCGAACGACTGCGGGTCGCCTTCGATCAGATAGAGATCTTCCGGGCAATCTTCCAGCCCTTCAAGCTGTTCGGCGATTTGCGCCAGATCGGGAACCACGATCGCGTGACGCGACGGGCCGTACAGCGCGGAGAAGTACGGCGCATCTTCCAGACTGACATCGTCATAAATTTCAGACAGCAGGACGCCGCCAAAACGTTCGGCCAGCGCGTTAAGACGCGGATCTTCAGACCCACCCGGCTGGCTGAGACGTTCGATCTCTTCGTCGATTGCGCGTTTACGGGCGCCGACCTCGTCACGTTCAACGATCGCCTCGCGTTCGCGCTCCAGCAGCTGCTGAAGGTATTCGGTGACGTCCTGGCTTGATTCAAACTGCTCGCCGCTCTGCTCGCAGAGCTGATTCAGGCTGTTCTGTGCGGCCAGCCAGATCGGCGCGCGACGCAGCAGAGACTGGGTGCGGGACTGCAGCTGTTCCAGCTCCTGACGCAGATTCATGCGCTGTTCGCTGGCGGAAGAGACGCTGTCGGACAAGGAGGCGATACGCGCTTCCAGCTCCTGATGCAGGGCTTCCAGATCGTCGATCTCGTAGCGTTTGCCCTGACGCTTGCAGAATTCGCTCAGCTGGCGCTCGGCGTCCTGCTGTTCGCGCAAACGCTGCTCCAGCTCGGTCAGACGGCTGCGCAGGCCGTGGGCCTGCTCGGCCAGATGGCGCTGGTTGACGCCATCGCGCAGCAGTTCGCGGGCCACATCCCAGGCTTCATTACGCGCCAGCGGGCCATTGATTGCCGCCACCAGCTGGTAAGCCTGTTCAAACTGACCGTGCGCGGTTTGCGCCACGCTGATTTTCTGTTCCAGCGACAGCATTTTTTCCGTCGCTTCCTGCTCTTTCGCCTGGAACGTTTCCAGCCATTCGCCGGCGCTTTCCGGGGTTAAATCCGGTAGGTGACACAGCGCTTTCGCGCGTTCCAGCGCCTGCAGGGCCTGGTTGTACTGAATCGCGCGGGTCTGCTGCACGTCCAGCGCCTGCTGATAATCGGCCAGCTGGCTTTTCAGCTCATCCACTTCCAGTTCAGCGGCTTCCGCACGGGCTTCGTTCTCTTCCTGCAGATCGGTCGCTTCCGCGACCACTTCATTCTGCTCTTCCAGGCGAATCTGCAGTTCATCGAGATCCGCTTCATAGCGCTCGATTTTCTCCTGCTGACGCAGAGCGGTTTGCACCAGGTTCAGATGATCGCTGGCGGCCTGATAATCGGCTTCCAGGTCGCCTTCCGCGCCGTTATGTTCCTGCAGTTCGCGGGCCATATCGACATGCTTATACTGTTCTGCCGCCAGCTGCGACCGCGAGGTGAACAGCTCGCGACGGTATTCCAGCGCTTTATCCAGATGAACGCGACGTTCATTGGCGTGACGCATATAGTCCGCCGCCACGTAGTTCGTCGCTTCGCTGATCAGGTGTTTAAACAGATCGCGATCGGACTGGGTGACGCGAATCGCCTCCAGCGTCATACGGTTTTCGCGCAGCGCGGCTTCCATATCCTGGAACGCTTTACGCACGCCGCTGTTTTCCGGCAGCAGGTAGTCACGCAGCGAGCGGGTAATGGTGTTGGAAATCCCGCCGTACAGCGAAGCTTCAATCAGGCGATAGTATTTGCTACGGTCAGAGGCAGAACGCAGACGACGGGCCACCACCCCCAGATCGAACATCAGCGAGTGATAATCGGTGATCGAGTTGAACTGCTTGAACTGTACCCCTTCCATCGCCTCAAGCTTATCTTTCAGCTCGTTGAGGCTGAGAACGCGCGCCTGGCGTTCGTTAAGGGTTTCCGTCAGCAGCTGGGTTGGCTGCACCGACGTCGGCAGTCCCTGAATCGCAAAGGGTTTGATATCCACTTTACGATCGCGACCGGCGATCTGCTGCAGACGCACGCCCACCACCACCCGCTGGTGGTGCGAGTTGATAACGTCCAGCACCGAATAACACACCCCGGCGCGCAGCTTACCGTGCAGGCCCTTATCGCGCGAGCCGCTGGTGGCGCCAGCCTCGGTGGTGTTACGGAAGTGCAGCAGGGTCAGGTCCGGGATCAGCGCCGTGACGAAGGCCGCCATGGTGGTGGATTTCCCGGCGCCGTTGCCGCCGGAAAGGGTGGTGACCAGCTCATCCAGATCAAAAGTCCGGGCAAAAAAACCGTTCCAGTTAACCAGCGTTAGCGAGCGAAATTTACCGCGTTCAATCATTACTCTTCCTCCCCGCTATCCGGCTGATTCTCTTCATTCTCATCATTGAGCTGCAGGTGGTTTTCCAGCGCCATCGCTTCGCCATCGCGAATCATCCGCAGCTGCGCTTCGCGCGGATCGTCGCCGACGCGGACGTCAGCGCCGAAGCGGAAGACCGACTCGGTAATGCGGAATTTGCTGCTGTCATGGCCCATAAACCACACCATCCCCAGACGGCGCAGGCGGTTGAGCGACGCGCGCATTTTCTCCTGCAGCTTCTGGCGATCGAGGTCGGAACCGGTGGAGCGGTTGTTTACCAGCTTCAGCAGTTTGGCTTCGTCCGCCAGGGTCAGCAGCTCATCGTAGAGCTCCTGCTGGGTAAAGATTCCTTCATTGGCCAGGCGTTCCGGGCTGAGATAGAGGTAGCAAAGGATTTTGCCAACCATCATATCCAGCTCTGACAGAACCGAACGCGGAATCAGCGTGGTGGAGCGCGGGCGCAGATAGAAGAATCCCTCCGGCGCGCGGATCAGTTCAACGTTATAGCGAGCGTAAAACTCTTCCAGGTAATCCTGGAAATCCATCAAAAATGCGTGATTATCCAGTTCGTCCAGACCGATATGGCGGCCTGCTCGCAGGGCGCTATCCAGCGCCGGAAATAACGGATTGCCCAACGCCAGCGCCAGTTTAACTGGCATCACTTGTTCAATATTTGTCGATGACATGCGCCTGTACCTTGGCTCCGTAATCATTAATCGGCTGCCATTTTGCCGACAGTCCGGTGAAATCTGCTTGCGCGACGCCCAGGCGTACCGCCTGATCGACAACAATTCGCGCCACATCGAAATGGCGAGCTCGCGGATACTGCGCCAGATATTCGCGCACCACCAGACCGAGATCCAGCGGCACCCCTTTGTCTTTATAGACCACCAGCTGTGCTTCAATCAGCGCGGCCAGCTGCTCGCGAATTTCGTTAAACTCTTCGTACTCCAGATCGGCGGGAAGTTCCCCGGTGACCTCTTCGTCGCGCAGCGCCATCTCTTCATCACGCATATCCAGCAGACGATCGGCGCTGGCGTGGGTCAACGCCCACGGCGCATCAAAGTAGGTCTGGATCGATTGACGCAGACGCTGGGCGAACACGCGGTTTTTATCCATATCAATGGCGGTACGGATAAACTTATGCACGTGGCGATCGTAGCCGATCCACAGGTCGATAGCCTGCTGCCCCCAGCTGACAATGCGGTCCAGCTTACTTTGCAGATCAAAGACTAAACGGTCGACAAAATGCAGATCGTCGCGCGTAATCGTCGCGTCCTGAATTCTCAACAGGTTAGCCTGCAGCTTATCGCCCGCCGCATCCAGCGTATCCTGCAGCTCGCGCAGGGTGCCGGAGGTTTCCGACAGCAGCAGCTCACAGCTGGAGATCGCCGCGCGCCAGTCTTTGTTCAACAACTGGGCGATATCATCTTTGACCAGCTGCTGCTGTTCATCCATGATGCGCTGGGTCAGGTCGATGCTGTCGAAAATCTCAGCCACCGAGTATTTCAGCGGCGCAAAGACGTTACGATGCCAGTGAAACTCATCCCCGCCCTCTTCGGCCGAGTCGGCGGCGCGCTTCAGTTCGCCTGCCACGATCGACAGCTGCATCGACAGACGCAGCGTAGAAAATTCGCGCTGACGAATATAGTAGTCGGTAATCCCGATTCCCAACGGCGTAAGACGATAGATAGCATTGCCTTCCGTACTTTCGCTGGTAAAGCGGTTCAGCAGACGCTGGCGCACCATGTCGTTAATCGCATTATTGGCGCGCTGGCTGATGGTTTCGCTGGTCTGCTCAAACGCATCACTGACGTGGCGGAACGCATCCACCAGTTCTCCCTCGGTCATTTCC